>JAESTB010000032.1 GCA_016763815.1 Arenicella sp. | reverse complement strand
CACCTCAATCTATTTGAAAAGCGGGACTTGATGGCATTGCTTCGGGGTGAGCCGCATAATGAGAAACCCATCAACATTTATCAGTTGGCTTTGATATGAAAGTTAACGGGACAGCAATGATATTAAATATTAGATTTAAAAAATTCTATTTCAAAAATAGTGCATTTATTAATAGGATGAAAATATGCGAGTGAACAATTCTTTACTAACAATATTAATTTTATTATCAGCCCATCAATTATCAGCTAAGCAGCTAAATAATAATAGCTCTGCGGAATATTCTATATTAACAGAACAAAAGGCCATTGGTTTAGCGTTAAAAAACAATCCTAACCTTGCGCAAATGCAAGCACTTTACAATGCCATGAAAAACATACCGTCACAGGTGGGAACTTTACCTGATCCTATATTGACGTTAGGCGCTGCAAATTTTCCTACCGATGGTTTTGATAGAACTCAAGAAGGAATGACCCAATTACAACTTGGTTTCCAACAGGCATTTCCCTTTCCGAGGAAGTTATCATTAAAGAAGGATATTGCAGAGTTTGAGGCGAAGGCTTCTTTTTATGATGTAGATGAAATGCGCTTAATATTGACCAAAGATGTCAGTAATAAATGGTGGCAGGTATTTTATTTAGATAGAGCGATTGAAACAATCGACAAAAACCAAGGATTACTAAAACAATTTATTGAAGTGGCTAAAACAAAGTACTCCACGGGTAAAGGTTTACAACAAGATGTTTTGTTGGCTCAATTAGAGTTATCTAAATTAATTGATCAAAAAATTCAGATAGAGGCTTTCCAAGAAAATCAAAAGATCAGGTTAAATGTTTTAATGAATTTAACGCCCCGTTCCATTATAAATTTGCCCTCCCAAGTTAATTTAAAACAGCCTCAACTTTTGTCGGAACAGCAGCTTTATCAACTGGCAATAAAATCTAGACCCTTACTTCATAAACATAAACAATTAATATCAGCGGCTGACGCTAGAGTTGATTTAGCCGAACGTGATTATTATCCCGATTTTAATATTGGTATAACCTATGGTGATCGCTCTGGTCAAAATCCACTTTCGGTGGGGGGAGATAGGGCCGATTTATTTTCGATTAAGCTCGGTATCAAAATTCCTTTATATGCGAAGAGTAAACAATCGTATCAAGTTAAACAGAGGATCAGTGAGCAGTTTAAATCAAAATATGCATACCTTGACGAAACCAACCAAGTAAAGGCCGATATTGCCAATCACATCAATGATTACCATCGGTCACAACAGCAACGATCTTTGTTTGAAACTGGCATATTGCCTCAAGCTCGACAAACAGTGCAGTCAATGTTGGCGGGTTATCAAGTCAGTGAGGTCGATTTTCTCAATCTAGTTCGTAGCCAAATAACGTTATTTAACTATGAATTACAGTTTTGGCAAGCAGTTTTGCAAAGCAACCAAGCATTAGCTCGTTTACAAGCCTCTATTGGCAAGGAAAATATTTATGAATAAATCTACATTGAGTACCGCCATTGTAATGTTGAGTATTGGCCTAGGAGCTGGCTATCTGTTATTTGGTCAAAAAGGCTTAGAAACAGAAAGGGGTGAAAAGGTAGTGCCTTTAACCTCAGCAATAACAGATAATAAAAAACCACTGTTTTATCGAAACTCAATGAACCCATCGGTAACGTCGCCAGTACCTGCTAAAGATTCAATGGGGATGGACTATGTTGCTGTTTATGCAGAAAACATTGATAGCAAAGCGGTCTTAGGTACCGTCAAAATAGATCCTGTGGTAGTACAAAATATTGGTATTCGTACCTCCTTTGCTAAACAAGAATCCATGAGTCGTACCATTCGAGCGGCTGGTCGAGTAGATTTTGATGAACAAAAAATGGCACGTTTACATCCTAAAGTTGAAGGATGGATTGAAGCATTGAAAGTGGATAAAACAGGTGAAACGGTTAGCAAAGGTGATGTTTTAGTGAGTATATATTCACCGAAATTAGTATCGACTCAACAAGAGTATTTGTTAGCTTTAAACAGCTTAGAATTACTTAAAGATAGCCCTTTTGAAGATATTGCACGTGGCGCAAAAGAAATGGTAGCAAGTGCACGAGAGCGATTGCAATTACTTGATGTACCTGAACATCAAATCGTTGAACTTGAAAAAAGTGGCAAAATCAAAAAACAACTACACATTCATACCCCAGTTGATGGCACCGTGATACGTATTGGTTCTAGGCAGGGGCAATATGTGACACCGAAAACTGAGCTCTATATGGTGGTAGATTTAAGCCAAGTATGGGTATATGCCGATGTTTATGAATATGAACTACCTTGGATTAAGATTGGGGATGAAGTTGAAATGTCTTTAGCCAGTGTGCCAGGAAAAGTGTTCACTGGGCGCTTAGGTTATATATACCCTTATGCTGAAGCGAAGACACGCACTACAAAAGTTAGAATAGTTTTTGACAACCCAGAGCAATTATTACGACCTGATATGTTTGCCGAGGTAATCATTCATTCGGATGTTAAAAAAAACGCCATTGTTATCCCTGCACAAGCGGTAATTCGCTCAGGTATTCGTTCACAAGTTTTTGTGGTGACAGAGCCAGGTAAATTTGAACCAAGAGTGGTGACTTTAGGTATTGAGTCAAATGGGAAGGTAGCGGTACTCTCAGGTTTAATTGATGGCGAAGAAGTAGTCACTTCAGCACAGTTTATGGTTGACTCAGAATCAAAATTGCGTGAAGCCACTGAAAAGATGATGCAACAGCTACAAAACAAAAAACAGGTTGACAATAAAATGTCATCCATGGAAATGTCAAATAATGCTAAGTCACAGTCTAAGGAGCAATAATTATGATTGAAGCCATCATTACTGCGTCGTTAAAAGACCGATTTATGGTCATAGTGGCGGCACTAATTATTACTTTAGTGGGTTTATATGCTTATAAAAATACGCCGCTTGACGCTATACCAGATTTATCTGATGTACAGGTTATTGTTTTCACTGAGTTCCCAGGTCAATCACCACAAGTGGTTGAAGACCAGGTCACCTACCCACTAACGACATCTATGCTAGCGGTACCAAAAACTAAAGTGGTTCGGGGCTATTCATTTTTTGGCATGTCATTTGTCTACATTATATTTGAAGATAACACAGATATGTACTGGGCAAGATCACGGGTATTAGAATCACTAAACTATGTAAGTGGACGATTACCTCAAGGTATTACGCCAACACTAGGGCCTGATGCAACAGGAGTGGGCTGGGTTTATGAATATGCTTTAGTTGATAAAACAGGTAAGCACGACTTAGCTCAATTACGCTCAATACAAGATTGGTATTTACGATATCCATTACAAACTGTCGATGGTGTTGCAGAAGTCGCATCGATGGGGGGCTTTGTAAAACAATATCAAGTTGAAGTCGATCCTAATGCTTTAATGCGATACAACATTCCCCTAAACAGAGTGAAAATGGCAATTAAAGCTTCTAACAAAGATGTTGGGGGTCGCTTAATTGAAATGGCCGAAACCGAATATATGGTGCGTAGTAAAGGCTATATTAAATCTATTGATGATCTCAATGCTATACCTGTAGCTGTTAGTCAAGATGGTATACCTGTGAGGCTAAAAGATATTGCTCACGTTCATATCGGCCCAGAGCTGCGTCGTGGTGTGGTAGATCTTAATGGGGAAGGAGAAGTTGCTGGTGGTGTAGTGATTATGCGCTTTGGCGAGAATGCTTTAGCTACTATACAAGCAGTACGTGCAAAGCTAGAAGAGTTGAAAGAAGGCTTACCTGAAGGCGTTGAGATAGTTAGCGTTTATGATCGTGGTGATTTAATTGAACGTGCGGTTGATAGTTTAAATACGTCATTAATGCAAGAACTTGGCATTGTGAGTTTAGTAGTGATCATGTTTCTATTGCATGCTCGTTCTGCTTTTGTTGCCATTATTACCTTACCTTTAGGCATCTTAATGGCTTTTATTGTGATGCGCTTTCAAGGGCTAAATGCCAATATAATGTCATTAGGTGGTATTGCTATCACTATAGGTACAATGGTTGATGGTGCTATTGTCATGGTAGAAAACGCCCATACGTGTTTGGCCAAATCGAGAGAAGAAAAAGGTCGAGATCTAACTAATGACGAACGCTGGCAGGTCATTGGGGACAGTAGTAGAGAAGTAGGACCAGCATTATTTTTCTCTTTGCTGGTGATTACAGTTTCATTTTTACCTATTTTTACCATGCAAGCACAAGAAGGGCGGTTATTTAGCCCATTAGCTTTTACGGCAACTTACGCGATGGCTGCTTCAGCCATCTTAGCAGTGACATTAGTTCCCGTGATGATGGGGTATTTTCTCCGAGGTAATATTATGCCAGAGCAGAAAAACCCGGTAAATCGGCTACTACATAAGTTACATAAACCCGCATTAACCTTTTTAATGAAGTTTAGAGGTCTAACGATGGTATTGGCCGTTTCGTTACTTGCGGTGACTTATTATCCTTATTCGCAATTAGGTAGTGAATTTATGCCGCCATTGGATGAAGGGGATATTTTATATATGCCAACGTTATTTCCAGGCATTTCAATCACCAAAGCGAAAGAGTTTTTACAGCAAAGCGATAAAATTTTAAAAACCTTTCCTGAAGTACATCATGTCTTTGGTAAAGTGGGTCGTGCCCAATCAGCCACAGATGCTGCGCCGTTGTCTATGATTGAAACCACCATTCGTTTGAAACCTAAAGAGTTGTGGCCAGATCCCACTAAAACAACATCCGATGTTATGGCTGAAATGGATAAAGCGATAAACTTTCCTGGAGTAGCTAACGCATGGACCATGCCGATTAAAACACGTATTGATATGTTATCTACGGGGATAAAAACGCCTGTT
>JAESTB010000432.1 GCA_016763815.1 Arenicella sp. | reverse complement strand
TTACCACTGTTGATAAAACTGGCATTTTATGAATATAGGCAAATGGTGTTATAATTCGTGCACCAGTTACGGTTTCTATTTTGAAGTGTTGCGAAGTTAGCGATTCCACTTGTTTGGGTGAATGGTAAGTGATGTAAACCTTTTTCAAAGCACCCGCTAACTTATTGGCTAGACCCTATAGGCTTACTGGGGTTGTAAAATTCTAGCACCGCAACACGGTCGTTCCTTAGTACACGAGAGATTTCACTCATTGCTTTATCGATTTCAATCACGTGAGGTAGAACTTTAAATGAATAAACCACATCAAACGATGTCGTCTGGAAATGTTATTGAAATAGCGTTTCCCTCGATCACATTGAGATTCACTTTACGAGCATGCCTGATGATAGGTTCATGCCCCAAGCTTCGTCGGCGATAATTGAAACTTGCTTGAGGATAATGCCAGTTCCGCAACCAATTTCAAGCTTCTTTTTACCCCTTCCAACACCCTCTATCATCGCCTCGCGGTTTAGCAATTTTTCGTATCGCCTCGAGGTCTACGCGGGGCAGTAGCAGTGAGCCAATATTTTTGTTCAAGCCAATTTCGTCTATTATTGATTTATTTTTGCAAAAAACTGAATTAAACGGTTTCAAAATAATCGAAAGAGTTTTTTCTGGATGTTCGAAAGCTCTAAATTTGTTGTTTGGTATAAATATGTTTTCTTGTCGCTACCTGCAATCAAGGAGCTTAATAGCCACCAAATGAGCACTAAAATACCCTTACTGATGCTGGAAAATATTATCATGCGGTCGAGCGAAAAAACGTTCTCAATTTACCTTGGTTCTTGGGGCGAGAACTTATGAAATTTGTATATATATAATTCTGAGTCACCGGTATAGGTGTTCATTTCGCCTGTGCTTTTTGCGCAAGCGACGCGCACTTCATGGCCGAGATTTTCGAGTGCAGAAATGAATTCGCATATCAATGATAGTACACCCGACGGGCGACCGGTCGGATAGAAGTGCGAGTAAGTATTAATATCTTCGTTGCTGATATAACTAGTCTATGGGTCTACTGCTTCGATATGCGGCAAAGCCGCCAATCAGCAGTATAACCAGCATTGATGCAGCTCGGTCAACTATCGATGCCGCCAGTGCAATGCTTATATCAACACCGAAGATCGCTGAAATAAACACAGTTGCGGCTTCCTGTACGCCGATATTGCCGGGAGTAAAAGCCCAGCTTAGGCCGATTGCTAAGAGGCAATAGATTATTACGGCGTCATTTAGGCTTAGCGTGTGACCAACAGCTGTAAAAGAAAGCCAGAACCTAAGGCAGGTAACGATGTTTAGCAGTGCGACCAAGGTAACAAACTTACCAATTTGAGCTGGTTTATTAGACCAGAGTGCTAAACCTTTGATCAACTGAGTTAAGATTTTTTTTCCGAATTTAGTTCTAATAATCAATAATACTGAAAGAGATAGTGCAATAAGCGAGAGCGCAATAATTTCGATTGGTAGCCCGATTAAATAAGAGCTTAATGATCTTAGAGCGACGTTATCTAGCAATAGCGCGATTGCAAGCATCCCCAGGAGAAATCCGATTTGCATTATTTGGCTGGTGGACACTACAAATAAATAGTTCTTCCAAGGGACGTTAAAATACCTTTTTAAGTACGCTCCGCGAATCCAAAGCCCCCCCTTCATGGGTAAAACGGTGTTGAAGAACGTATTCATAGATGTAGACATGAACGAGATTTTCAACGGTAGATTTACGTCAATGACTTTCATCGAAACTTGAAACATGAACGCCAGCAGCACGAAGATGAAAATTGAAAAGCACACCAGTGCCAACCACATGTTTACTTCGGTCAGGGATAGGGTTTGATAGGTGGCGGATGCTTGCTCAGCATTGATAAATTTAATCGCTAGAAAGACGACTCCAATACAGGCACTCAGGCGGATTATTTTATCAATCATTTGATCATAATTTTAGGCAGGCATCACTTACCAAGAGCACGTGTGATGGGTAGATACCATTGCTTATCTACCCACTACTTAGCCGGAAGGCTAATAATTAAGCCATCGTTTTGAAAGTAGACTGGTTTGAGTTGAGACTCGGCGATGAGCAGATCGTACTCTGGAAAGTATTCTCTCCAGATGAACCCCGACATATACACGATTATGGCATCGCCGCTTCGAATATCGTTTGAGATCGTATCTAGCTTTTGTTGAAATTCCGGGTTTGGTTTTAATGATACCGGTGAATACACTTTTGGTAACGGCATCGCATTAATGCCTCTGTGGATGAAAAGAAAATCACTAGCATTACTGTATATTTTTCGAGTTCCAGCGTATTTTTGTACCGAGTCGAGTATTGGTAAGCCATTATTTCCTTGGGCGAGGTAGCCAATGCCATTTTGAATGCTATTCGATACTTGTTTCGATGTACTGAGCATGTTGCTTGCCCCGATAGCGGCAACCAATAAAAGCGTTACCAGTAACACAGGTTTAGAGTTAGTCATTAACAGGCTGAAAATTGCCGCCCACAAGGCGATATAACACGGTATAAAGATTCGCTCGTCTATCGGCGTATAGGCGTCAAAAAATGAAATTGAAATAAGGATAAAAATAATATAGCCGACGGCCAGTATTAAAAAATACCATGATTTATCCAAATTTAATGTGCTAGGTTTTACGATTAAACTGAGACGCTTAAGGTGAGTGATAAGAAAAATGAAAGCCGTTGCGATTACAAGCAATAACCCGATTCCTTGGTGACTTTGTGGAGCAAACCAATTTACTACCAATGTGCCTAGGCTGTTTAGGTGTTCAACAGAAATCGGGTGAAGGTCAATCGATCTATTAGTCGAGGACCCGAGTGTAAGGCTATTAAATAAGCCGTAAACCAGAGACGGTGATATCGCTAAGGCGCCGTAGAAAATAGATTTCTTTAGTCGTTGATAAATCTCGCCGTCAGAAACACAGAGCAGTGCTAATGACCCCATCGCGATAAAGTAGATTCCTATGTAGCGAGTTAACATGGCTAAACCGAGTAAACTGGCTGATAGATAGATGGTTTTTCTACTGTTGGGGTTGTTGTGTAGAATGGCAAGCCCGCTAAAGCAGAGGGTTAAAAATGGAGATTCGCTCCAAGCCATTTGGTGCACTAAAAAAAACTGAGGTGAGGCTAATAAGAATAAAGAAAATAGTAGTCTTACGGCATTCTGATTGTCAGACTTTGGAATGCAAAGATAGGGTATGAGAAAAATGTTCAGACCGTATAACACAGAATGAAACAGCTTAAAGACAGATAATTCGTCGGTTGACAATAAGCTTAGGGCCGACAGCATAAGAGGGTATAAGGGCGGCCAATGACTGGGCAGGCTTGCAAGGCCACCGCCTTGACGAAATTGAGCGGCGGCTTGTATGTACGATACTGAATCAGGGCTTATACCAATGCCATGCTTTAGTGACACGAATAAAAGAAAACAAGCAACCGCGACCAGAAGTGCTGATACGGTAAAGTAAAGTTGATTAGTTAACTTCAAGGGAGTCCTTTGCTTTAAAAACAAAATATTTTCGGCTCAAGTAGTTCCAAAAGAACACCGACCCAGTGGCGATAAGTTTGGCTAAAATAATAGGCAGTAGAAATTTCTCGACACTCAATGCGAGTATGGCCTCGTGAAAAATTAACCCGGTCGCACTAACAACATATACCGCACCAATTTCTTGTTTTCTATTAAATCTGGCGTTAGCTTGGAAAACGAACTTGATGCAAAGAACGTAGTTTACAGCAGTAGCAATTATGAAGCCTATAGCGCCAATTAAGAGATAGTTGAAACCTAAGTAGTAGCCGAAAGCGACAAAAATTGATATATCAACCGCCGCTGCGGTGCCGCCAACCAATAAATACTTAAAGATCATTTTCGAAAAAGCCCGTACTTAAAAATGCAGTAAATAGCCCTGACACCATCTCGCCACCCTATTTTTTTCCCTTCATCGTAGGTTCTGCCATAATACGAAATGCCAACCTCATAAATACGTAGATTTAATCTGGAGATCTTTGCGGTTATCTCGGGCTCAAAGCCAAATCGGTTTTCTTCGATGTTGATAGATTGAATAACCTCTCGCCTAAATACTTTGTAGCAGGTTTCCATGTCGGTGAG
>JAESTB010000431.1 GCA_016763815.1 Arenicella sp. | reverse complement strand
CCTTACCACTCGAATGACTATATAGTTTATTGAACGCTGCTGTCCAACCGATAGTGAATAGCAATTATCTTTGCCCTCGAGTACCTGAGCCGGCGCGCCATTAACTTCAACAACTATGTCGCCGCTCAGTAACGCTTGATTAGCGGATATGTCCAAACAAAACTCTACTCCCACGTCCTGCCGATCAAACGCCGCGTATGCCGTGTCACTGACTATTATTGGGCCGGGGATTTGCTGCGAAAGAGCTATATCGAAGCGATCACCAAGCGGCTCGTCAATAGGAGGCTCTTCTGCAAGAAGAAGCATATTAATCACTGTCAACACGGACGTCATTCGCTCAGGGCTTATGGCTTGAGCCCCCAATGCAATTTGCGTGCTTAATATGAGTAGAGAAAATGCCAGCGTTAACCTTCGGCCGTAATGCGAAAATTTAGTGACACTGATTTTGAATAGAGAAGGGTCATCTCTGAATAACATTACCGACATTTGGGGGGCACCGAGTTATTGACTGAGTCTATTTTTATTTGGTCACTCGATAACAGAAATTAATCCAAAATCCAGTGATGGCCCCCACCATAAAATCTTACCTTCAAAAACCCACAAAAATAATAATCTAATTGGAAATAATTACCTCTATTATTTTAAAAAAGTAATGAAAATCCCGTGAACCCACTACAGCACTATGTTTGCCGACACTACAACTAACTATCAAGAGCCTTACTGACAATTTCCGTCACGTCTTTTGCTAGGTTTTCTATTTGGCTAATACGCTGTATCTGGCTCTTCATGGCTGACTTATAAGGTTCTGAATAATTCTTCCAGTTATTAAAAACACTAACCAATCGAGAAGCCACCTGAGGATTAATTGCATTTAACTCTATTACTATATCCGCCAAAAATTCGTAGCCTCTTCCATCTTGTCGATGAAAGCCAACTAAACTACCCGTATATGCACCTATTAACGATCGCACTTTGTTCGGATTATTCATTGAAAATGCCGAGTGACCTAATAGATCTTTAACATTATTCAACGTCTCTTCTTTTGGCGTCATGGCTTGCAATGCAAACCACTTGTCGAGTACCAAGGTATCGTGCTGCCAATGTCGATAGAAATCATTTATCAACACTGTGCGTTCTGGGTAGCTCGACATTATTAAAGCGCTAAAAGCAGCTAAACGATCTGTCATGTTACTGGCGATATGGTACTGATGACTTGCCAGTGCATGATATGCCGCCTGTTCGGTAGCCACCAAATAACTTAATGCTCTATTTTTTAAAGCGCGTTCTGCGACGGCTTCGGCATCAAGCGAAAAACCAGAACGTTGATTGTTATTTGCATACAAGGCATGAAACTTAGACTCTAGATCACGTGCTAGGCGACTAACACATTCATCTCGAACGCTTGAAATTCTCTGCGGGTTAATTGGCTTACATTGCTCAGTAATGTAAGCCGCCGAAGGCAAGGTCAACATTTCGGCATAGACCGCCTTATCTTCTGGATTTGAACTTATCAGGCCTTGCATTGCTTGCAATAGGATTTGATACGCCGACTCACTGATTTCACCCGTTTCTAAGGCCGGAAGAATCACGTTCAAAGACAACCGCTGCATTGCTTCCCAGCGCGAAAAGCCATTGTCGTCAAACTCGATTAAACCTGAAAGTTCTTGATCCGATTGCTCAGTGTGTAACTTTATCGGTGCTGAAAAGTCTCGTAACAAAGACACCAATGGTTTGGAGTCGAGATTGGCGAACTCAAAACTCTGTGACACCTGATCCAGCACTAGCATGGTCTCTTGCAGCTTATTACCACTGGAGGAGAACAGTGCTAACGCAAGCGGAATCACAAACGGTTGTTTATCTTTTTGATTTGGTGTTGCGGGGCAAGATTGAGAAAAATCGAGATAAAGCGTTTCGCCCTCAAAACGCTGTGTTAAATGAACTTCCGGCGTACCAGACTGAGTATACCAACGCCTAAACTGTTGTAGATCGATATTATTAGCCTGCTCAATCGAAGTGACGAAATCCTCAGTAGTAACGGCTTGACCGTCAAAACGATCAAAATAAAGGTCTGTGCCTTTACGAAAGCCCTGAGCACCAACCAAATGATGCATCATACGAATAACTTCGGCCCCCTTCTGATAAATGGTTGATGTGTAAAAGTTATTAATTTCTTGATACGAGTCTGGCCGAATGGGGTGTGCCATCGGACCTGCGTCTTCTTTAAATTGATATGCCCTAAGAATTTGTACATCACGGATTCGTTTAACCGAGCGTGATCCCATATCAGCGCTGAACTCCTGATCTCTAAAGACCGTAAAGCCTTCTTTTAAACTGAGTTGAAACCAATCACGACAGGTTACGCGATTGCCAGACCAGTTATGAAAATACTCATGGCCGATTACACTCTCTATCCCCTCATAATCAGAATCGGTTGCCGATTGCTGATTGGCGAGCACGTATTTAGAGTTGAAAACATTAAGGCCTTTGTTTTCCATGGCGCCCATATTGAAGTCGTCAACCGCTACAATATTGTAAACATCGAGATCGTACTCTAGCCCATACACGTTTTCGTCCCACTGCATCGAATTCTTCAATGAATCCATCGCATGCTGACATTTTTCAATGTTATGCGCTTGGGTATAAATATTAAGCTCTACTCGCTTACCACTGGTGGTTTGATATTGATCGCTGATGTGTTTTAAATCGCCGGCGACTAAGGCAAAGAGATAGCTCGGTTTTGGGTGTGGGTCATGCCATTTTGCCCAATGTGTACCGTCACTGTTATCACCTTTAGCTCCAGGATTGCCATTCGACATAAGTACTGGGCAAGTCGTTTTGTCCGCCGTAATAGTAACGTCGTAAACACTGAGTACATCTGGGCGATCAGGGAAATACGTTATTCGGCGAAAGCCCTCAGCTTCGCATTGAGTGCAAAAATTACCGCTCGACTGAAATAAACCAGACAACTCGGTGTTTAAGTGAGGTTGTAAGCTAGTTTGAATTTCTAAGCTAAAGCAGTCGGGCACATCAACCACGGTTAGCGCTTCCTTGCTTAGTGTATATTGGCTTTCATCGAGCAAAATACCATCAATTTTTAAGCTCTTCAAGGTGACCTTTTCACCATCTAATACGAGTGGCTCATTCCCCCCACCATGACGCTCTAATCTTAGAGTCGCGGTGATCGTTGTCAGCTCTTTTCCAAGCTCTGCATCAAGCGAGATTGTCGGTACTAAAAACTTTGGAGCTTGATAATCTTTTAAGTAAACCGTTGTCGGATTTATTGATGGTGCGAGGTCAGTTTCTAACATGATATAGGTAAGTTTTTAATAAATAATAGTGATTAACAGGCACGTGGTCATAGCTTACTCAACGAGGTATTTGTGTGCTCTCCAGTATCTAGCTAAAGCCTGACCAAACGGGATTGAGCTCTTACGATAGATCGGCTGCCCCCCCGAGTCGCGCCCACGGCTGGCCTGTCGAATGAAAATCAGAGCCTATAGAAGAGTACAAGCCGAACTGTG
>JAESTB010000430.1 GCA_016763815.1 Arenicella sp. | reverse complement strand
TTAGTCAACACCCCTGGTGATTGGAGCCATGTTTATAGGCCGTTATTACATTCGAATTGGCACGGGCTGACTCCGACAGACATCGTGTTCCCGTGTTTTCTCTTTATTGTTGGAGCTTCAATTTTTTTTGCATTTAGCTCTACCGGTTTTGTTTTGAACCTTGCCGCGGTGAGCAAAGTATTTAAGCGTTCAGCCATTATGTTTGCGATCGGTGTTGGCCTAAATGTTTACAATGCCGCGTTACTCGACCTTGAATCCATTCGCATCATGGGAGTGCTTCAAAGGATTTCGATTTGCTACCTGCTGGCGACAATGCTGGTCTTGTCGTGCCGAATAAGCACAGTTTACTGGATCAGTGCTTTGACGCTTACTGCCTACTTTTTATTGTTTATATTGTTAGGTGGACAATCTCCATTTGCATTCGAAAACAATATTGTTGGCACGATTGATCGCGCTATTTTGGGTCAAGCCTATATGTGGGAAATGCACGGCGTTGCCTTTGACCCTGAAGGTTTGATAAGCACGTTTCCGGCAACAGTTACTCTATTAATAGGGTTTGAAACAGCTCGCAGATTAAGTATGGCGTCCAGTGCATATATGGCGTTACGGCAATTGATGCTTGCTGGCTTTGGCTTGCTTGTGATTGGCTACCTTAGCTCGTGGGTTATGCCAATAAATAAGAATCTTTGGAGTGTTTCTTTTGTGTTCTCTTCTGCAGGCTTTGCGATATTTACTCTTGCCGCTTGCCTATATTTGTCCGACATAAAGCAAATTAGTCTGGTTTCAGAACCGTTGAGAATTTATGGCACAAACCCGTTACTGATTTATTGCCTATCATGGTTGATGGCAACAGGCTTCATGTCAATCACACTTGAAGCATTTGGATCTTCAAGTTCAGAATCTCTCTACACCTTTTTATGGCGACTACTATTGCCAACCATGTCGCCCGAGCTTGCTTCGCTGGTCTTCGCGCTTGCGCATGTTTTGTTCTTTTGGCTAGTCGCCGTATTTTTCTATCGGCGAGACATCATTGTGAAAATTTAGCGGCTTATTGCACCGCAGCTTTGTTGGAAGTATCGATTAACGAATTAAATACGCGTATTTGTGAGTCGAGGGGTCGGGCTTCGCTACTCGCGCCAAGCGCCCAAACGAAGAAACCACCGTATTCTTGTTTGGCCTGCCATGTCGCCCTAGCATTGTTCTCTTGCAATGGCATAACAAAATTGCCAAGCTGACCCCATTGCTGGTTTATAGATAGGCCGAAGCGCAATTTAGCTCGATTTCCGAGTGCTTTAACGTAGTTATCCATTGATGTCTTATAGTCGAAATTACGACCTGCGTCGTAGCTCATTACGTTGTAAAAATCGAATACCCCGATACTTGAATGTAATAGGTCTAACACCTCGCCGTGGTGGCTAGAGCGCTTAGCTTCCTTAAACGAACAGTTTTCGCTTATGTTGGAGTCTTTACAGTTTATCGGGTCGGCACCAACATGGTAGGTGGTTAGTACAATCGACTTACTATTGCCTACCAGCTCTCGCACGCGTTTCGCTAAAAAGGCTAATTGCTGGTTTTGCTTAAGCGTTAATCTGGCGGCTTGTTCAAAGTCAAAGTCGATTCCCGACAACTGTATGTGCCCTATAATTTGGAAATCTGAACGGTCGTCACAGCGGTTTTGCTGGCAGTCAGGTCGACTTATTTTTTGGTAGATTGGGAAGTCGGTGGTGAGTAGCTTGGCAATGTTGCTTGCAATTACTTCAGAGTGATCTTGTGAGCCCATTGTGTTCCAAATATCTTGGTACTCTTGCCCTCCGAAGGAAATAATCATCTGTGTTTGAGGCGAGGCATGGGCTAATGTTGTCCAACTGAGATACGCTTGGGGAATGCTCTTAGGCATAGTTGGCGGGATAGCTGAGGGCTCAGTCGAGGGCTTTTCGACGATGTGATCAGATGACGAAATATTCCCAAGCTCATCCCATTTGGCAAACGACAACATATACGCATCAGCCTTGGATTGTTTTAAAAGCTCAGTCGCATTGTCAGGTAGCCCCCACGATGTAAGGTAGGCGATATATCGAGGTTGATCGCTTCGTATACCGGTTTTTAGCGAGGCGTTTGCTTCATCGGTAGCGTTCACTTGTGCTTGAGCTATGCTGGTGTAACTGAGTGCTATAAAGCTAAGCAGAAGAGCGGTCAAAAAATAGTTCATAGTGGTTTTCATGTCATAGCCGTTTTCTGATGGGCATATTTATTTTGGCGCGGTTTAGATACTCGCATTTTGTTTGTTTATATCAAAATTTCATGTAAAATGACAACGTTGTCACTATATTATCTTAATTGTTGACCTAAATAGTTGCGGGTTGAAGCGGCATCGTCAGTCCTCAATTACCTAGATTGGGCTTTATGTTTGTACTTATTGTTGCTACTAGGCATGCACTGGAACCTTATTAACGACCTCCGTGAGTATTTGAATTATGTTTAATTGGGCCGTGATTGGCACTGGTGGTATCGCCGATAGGTTTACTTCGGTACTTACTTCATCTCGAGCATCGGGTTCTGAGGCCTATGGCCAGCTTAGAGGCGTACTTGCGACTAGCGAGAGCAAAGCCAGAGATTTTATAGTAAAGCACCAAAGAGCTGCGTGCGAAGGCGCGATTAGCTATGACGATATCAGTGCATTAATTGCCGATGTCGAAATCGATGCTGTTTATATAGCGACGCCACACACGTCTCATTATGACTTCACTAGGCAATTGTTGATGGCGCAAAAACCGGTCCTATGTGAGAAACCTCTAACCGTGACCGCCGCAGAAACTCAGCAGCTTATCGAGCTAGCCCGAAAAAATAAGGTGTTTTTGATGGAGGCGTTGTGGACTAAAACATTACCGGTTTGGCACCGAGTTAAACAATTACTTAAGCAGGGCAGGATCGGAGAAGTGGATCATTTTTCCGCTGATATGGGGTTTTATTTTCCTTACGACTCGGCGCACCGATTGTTTAATAGAGAATTGGCCGGAGGGATTCTACTTGATATGGGTGTCTACCCCATATCGTTAGCTAACTGGCTAGCCGGTGTGCCTGCGGATATTACCGCAAGTAGTGTTTTATCAGATCAAGGTGTCGACCTAAAGACAATGGTAAACATGACATTCGAGCGACAGCTTACGGCGAGCTTCACACTGACCACAAAAAGCACAACGGAAAACGCTTTTTGGATATACGGCAAACGCGGTTGGATTCGCGTCGATGACCTTTTTTCAGAATCACAAGGCTTGACCTACCACATAGCGGGGCAGACGACTAAAGAGTCGTACCCATTCGAAATTAATGGTTTTGAATATCAAATAAGTGAGGTTGTTAAATGTATTTCAGAAGGTGTAATTGAACATCAAAATGTGACTCACCAAAATACCCTCGAGGTGATGACAATTATTGATCAAATTCGCCAGAAAATTGGACTGCGGTATTAACTTAGCCCGTCAAAAAGACTAAACAAAGGTTTCAAGATGCAAAACCAAAAATACAACATGATGGAGAGTATTCAAGCCACAACTCGTTCAATAACTCGTTCAACAACTGAGCAATATCAACAAATGCATCGGCGTTCTATTGAGAGCTCCGATGAGTTTTGGGCTGAGCAAGCGGTAGAGCAGCTAGATTGGTATAAGCGATGGAATACCGTAAAACGCCGTGGTGGGCTTTCCGCACAATATATAGGGGCAAGGTATTTATGCTTATGTAACATTGATGCAGGGATCGGAATATGAACAAGAGCTTAAAAAATCATTGTGCAGTATGTCAGCAAAGAGATTGGGCCAGTCGCGACTGCAGACTTAATTCACTGGGCGCACAGCCTTCCTAAAAGGCGGTCAGGCAAAATAATGAGAAGGGTGTTACGCAAGATCGCAGAAGGCGATACGCGAAACTCAGGCGATATTCATGCCTTGGCCTATCCGTTGGTGATGAATCTTTAATCGCGTCAAAAGCATAAACGCATATCTAAAAAATAAATTTAACATTTAAGCTCGAACATGAAAAAAACCAATAACTTTTCGCCGATACTTTCCTGCGCAACTTTTCCGGGCGCTGATACTAACCAAGCGGCAGCCGAATCTTATGATTTAACTGCGGTAGGTGCGTTCACTGATGGGGTAGAGGGGCCGGCCGTCGATGCGCATGGCAATGTGTACGCGGTAAATTTTTCCAAGCAGGGAACCATA
This sequence comes from Arenicella sp., assembly GCA_016763815.1. Classification (GTDB taxonomy): domain Bacteria; phylum Pseudomonadota; class Gammaproteobacteria; order Arenicellales; family Arenicellaceae; genus Arenicella. The sequence continues at coordinate 1,895 of JAESTB010000430.1, read as the reverse complement.
GGAATTATCAATACTGATGGCGACGCTAAGGTCTTTATTGGGCTACCCAACGGCAGTATTGGCAATGGCATTCGCTTTGGCGAAAACGGCGATATGTTTATTGCCGACTACACCAACCATAATGTATTACGGGTAGACATGAACAATCGGGATATTCATGTGCATGCCCATGACCCTGAAATGAATCAACCCAATGATATTACTATTAGTCGAAAGGGTGTTATTTATGCTAGTGATCCCAACTGGGCAAATGATACCGGCCAATTATGGATGCTTGGAAAGGACCGAAAATTTTGTTGTTTGGAAAAAAATATGGGCACCAGCAATGGCATAGAGGTTAGCAATGACGAGCAAACCTTGTATGTCGGGGAAAGCGCTCAACGCAGGATATGGGCCTACGATATTCTGCCTGATGGTTATGTTGGCAATAAACGGTTGTTCCATGTGTTTTCTGATCATAGCCTAGATGGGATGCGGACTGATATTAATGGCAATTTGTTTGTTGCTCGCTATGGCGCGGGAACGGTAGCGATTTTATCTGCGCAGGGTAAGCTCGTGAGAGACGTGAAGCTTACCGGCCGCTTTCCTACGAACCTCGCATTTGGCGGCGAGGATGGAAAGACAGTTTACGTTACGATGCAGAAACGTGGTGCGATAGAATGCTTTCGAGCAGATTTCCCCGGTCGTGAATTTCAACTTAAATTTGACACAAAATAAGTCGGTCAGAGCTGTCAGCTTATGCCAACTGCTCAGCCAATTTTCGTCAAACACAAGACTCATCATTTCCTTAATTCCTTGAGATTTTGATCACAAACACACATAAATATCGGCTGAAAGGTTAACGCTATGGCTCAAATATTGGATCAAAAAATTGATTGCATCGAGATGCATACTCAAGCAGGAGCCTGTGCCGTAATCTCCTTGCATGGAGGACAGCTACTCTCTTGGAAACCTCTACCGCATGGTCAGGAACAACTGTACTTAAGTAAGACAGCCGTGTTGGATGGCTCATCGGCTATTCGCGGCGGCGTTCCGATACTCTTTCCTCATTTTGGCATGCAAGGTGATTCTCCTAACCATGGCTTTGCTCGGCTGATGAACTGGCGCTGTGTTGCCAGAATTGTCGATGAGAATAGCGATACCGTTCACCTAGAATTGTCCAACAATGAAGAGACTAAGGTTTTTTGGCGTGCTGACTTTAATTTGCGCTTGATCGTGACTTTGTTTGATTCAAGTATTCATATGCATTGTGAGGTTACTAATACCGGCGGTAAGGAATTCAGCTTTAGCGGAGGCTTGCATACCTACCTACTAACCCACGATATAAGCAAAACTCGACTTTCTGGGTTACATAAGTGTGCCTACGTAGAGGCAGGTAAACGGTACAAAGAAGAGCAGCAATTAGTTGAAATTACTGGTGAGACTGACCGAGTATATTTTACCGATGATAAAGAACAACTATTGCAGTTGATCTCGCCAGAACGACGTATTTTGATTGAATCTTCCGGCTTTAAGCAAACTGTGGTTTGGAACCCTTGGATCGAAGGAGCACGAAAGATCAATGATATGGAAGATCAAGATTACCTAAAAATGCTCTGTGTCGAATCCGTTTTGGTGACAGAGAAGGTGTGTCTGCAAGCAGGGCAATCATGGGGCGGCTCTCAAAGGTTAAAATACCTAGAGAGTTAACAACACGACATAGCACACGCTTATATCAGCCTTTCTTTTCGTCTGAATGGCATGAGTCGTTAGTACAATTACCGCAAACGCAAAATACGTTCAGGGCCGAATTGCTTGGGGCGCGGCTGAATAGCGGGCTATTCACTGGTTTTCTAACCAAGAGTCGGCGTATTTTAACCATTTTCAATCATTTATTGGTTCGTGCAAAGGTCTCT
>JAESTB010000429.1 GCA_016763815.1 Arenicella sp. | reverse complement strand
GAGCTTGTTTTACGCTCCTTAGTTGAGTTTTGTTTTATCGGAACTTTCGCCGATTGCTATACCTCAATTGCCTTGCGGCTAGTAATTTTAATCTTATTTATCATCGAGCTCGATAAAAATGTCGGCAAAATTGATTATGCTCGGTCTTAACTATTCGATAGTCATATAGACTGAGACCTCAGACCATTTAAAAGTCAGGAGAATTCCAATGAAGATTAAAACCCTATTGATACTGGTTATTTTAGGCTCACCACTCTACGTAGCGGCGCAAATCGACGGTGTAGAATACGATTGGCAAGAGAAAAAAAACAAGCAAGGCATCGTAATCTTTACTAGCTCGGTGAAAGACTCATCCTTCAAGGCTGTGCGCGGAGTCATGACGGTGAACGCCAGTATTGCCAGCTTAGTCGCTTTGGTCGAAGACATGCCCGCGTGCTCTGACTGGGCTGCGTTATGTAAAGAATCGCGCATAGAAGAGCGAATCTCTGTAACCGAAAGTTACGTTTATGTTTATAACGACGTTCCATTCCCGGTATCAGACCGTGATGTTTACGCACATGTTGTCTGGACAAAGGATCCAGAGACTCAGCGTGTAACCATGACCAGCACGGCTACCGCTGGGGGAACTCCGAAAACTGGCGCAGTGCGGATTAAAGATGCAGTGTCACAATGGCACTTTACCACCAATGAAGACGGTACCACGAAGGTAGAGAACTTCGCGCACATCAATCCTAACGGCCCAACACCCGCGTGGGTGACAAATATGATGCTGGTTGATTCACCCTTTAAAACGATGAAAAACATGCGTAAGATTGTTGAATCGGGTAGCTACGCCGACGCCAAAGTCCCACTGCTTGAAAAGCTTTAATGGGGGTGCTTTAAAGACGGCAAATAAGGCAATAATGAGTCGATGGCAAATAGCTCACATTGATAGCGGGTAAAATTAAGCTGGTTATTCACGCGTCTCCGACGCTATTGATCTCGACAGCTTATCTTAATCGTCTTCACCTGCTGCTGATGGCTTAGCATTTAAGGTTTGCCGTATAAATTCTCTACTAGCGTTGCTCTTATCAATGAGGGTGCCAACATCGTTCCGATGAACCCGAGTCTCTTCAATTAATTTATAATCATGCTCGAGAAACATATCTGATAGTTCTATGCTGCGCTCTTCAGACACACCCAGAAATTCAAGCGCTCTACGCCCCATGGCTAATGATCCACGAACCGTTTCACGTTCTATAAAATCTATATCCAGCGCCATCAAATCAAACATATGTGTGCGATTTCGGGCTCGTGCTATGACCTTAGTGTTTGGAAAATGTTGTTTAAGATTTTCGGCTGTCTCGGTCGCTTTTTCACGATCATCGATACAGATTAGAACAACGTCAGCCGTTTCAGCTCCCGCGGTTCTGAGTAGCTCGGTATCGGCCGCATCACCGTAATACACTTTATTGCCGAATGGGCGCACAAACTCAATATGGTCACCATCATGATCAATCAAGGTTGTTTCAATATCTTGGCTATGAAGAAGTCGTGCAGCGACTTGCCCGACCCGGCCAAAACCTAAAATTAGCACTTTGTGACCCTTATCTTCAGGAGCCTCTCCAGTGGTGACATTGGGCTTAAGCAATGCCTTTGACAGCCTATCGCGTGCAATAAGCATTAGCGGCGTCACAGCCATCGATATAGCGATCACCGCATTGCATTTTGACACCAAGGTTGGGTCCATCAAACCTTCGGCGCTGGCAAACTGGAATAACACAAAGCCAAACTCGCCGGCTTGAGAAATCAGACACGCAAAGAGAAAATTAGACGGCAAGGTTAAACCGAAAATACGGCCTACGACTAACAGTACTGAAAACTTCAGCAACAGTAACAAAGCGGCACTTGCAAAAATTGTCAGCGGCGACGCGGCGATCACGTTTAAATCTAAAGACATACCCACCGAGATAAAAAACAATCCCAATAAAAGCGCCTTGAATGGTTCTAGATCTCGTTCTAATTGATGACGATAATTAGAATCGGCAAGCACAATACCGGCAAAAAAGGCCCCCAGCGCAGCGGACAAGCCGAGCCAGTCCATCAACAGTGCCGCACCGATAACAAGCGCTAAAGCAATGGCGGTGAAGGTCTCACGCACTTTGCTTCTGGCAACGATTTTAAATAATGGATTAAGTAATAGCCGACCGGCTAAAATCATGCCGCCAAAGACGCCAAGTATTGCTAAGCCGTAGTACCATCCAGAGCCCCAGCCAGAAAGACCTTTAGCACCAGCACCTTGATGTCCATCGCTTAAATCAGCGACAATGGTCGACGTTTGATTTATAAATTGTTCTGCTAACAGTGGCACCGATGCGATCATCGCAATGACAATTACGTCCTGAAAAAGTAACACCGAGAAGGCCGACTGACCAGGATCGCTCATTAGCATCTTTCGGTCTTGCATTACTTGGATTGCTACCGCTGTTGACGACAAAGACAAAGCCATTCCAATAACTAACGCGGTACCAAAATTAGTGTCGGTGCTGAGCATCATAAATGCAGATGAAACGATGAGTATCGTAATGCCTACTTGAAGGCCACCAAGGCCGAGCAACCGAACTCTCATGTGCCAGAGTTCTTTTGGTTTAAGTTCTAGGCCAATGAGAAACAACATCATTACCACCCCAAACTCGCTGAAATGCAATATGGTCTCTGGCTCTGAAATAAGCCCTGCGACAGACGGACCGATCAATATCCCGGCGAATAAGTAGCCGATAACAGAACCAAGGCCGGATAGCTTTATCAACGGCACAATTAGTATTGCCGCAGCCAAAAACACAAATACAGAGTTAAGAAGAGATTGTTCCATTTGAATTTTAGGTTAAAGGTGATATCAATTATGTTCTAAGATTCGAGCTTAACAGATTGTTGTTGATGCCTTGAACCAGAAAATAGTTAATACACTTTGGCTTGACCCTGAACACTTTTTTGCAATAGCGCCGCTATGTAATGCTCAAGACATCATAATTAGCGACATGGCCTCTCTGTATAACTAAGGAATATCAATCGTGTAGCAGTCTGTTAATGAGATTTTTTGAACATCCCCATTTATCACCACACGTTTTGAGTTTGCAGATGGGTGTGAGACGGCGCTGTCCGCCGTGTGACTTAACCACTCATCCAATACCATATAGAATTCTGGCGCAACGGCCTTCTCTCCTTGCCACATGAGTCTAAGCAAAAATGAAAGACCCGGTGTTTGCTGATTAAAATGTTTTGCATTCAACATTCCATGAGTTGCGTTTTTAATAATGGAAATTTGGATGTTTTGTTGGCCTTCTGTTAATTTTTCAACCACCTCTTTGGTGTTCAATATATCGACGTTTAGATCTTTGTCGCCAAGCAGCAAAAGTATCGGTTGTGTTAGTCCAATATAATCACTCGTCGCGTTCACTCTAAAGTTCCTTAGTATGAACTGGTATCGTGCCTCTGACATAAGCTCGGATGTATGTGCATACCGTTTGCGATAGTCATCGTAGCTATGTTCCTGCCTCAAGAACTTTAGATCCTTGACATGCGACGCATATGCTTCATCAATCACATCGGGATGTACGCCTTGATTTTCCATCCGTACACGCGTGAGATACCAGCTTTGTTGCAACCAATCTAATGCAAAGCCAACGCCGACAACAAAGCCGACATCTGAATTGTTATTTGCTACTGCAGGCACAACCCAACCTGCTTGACTAAAACCAAGAAGACCAACCTGATCCCCTGAATAACCGTAGCTATTTCGAATAAAGGTAATCGCGGATTGAACCTCCTTTTGTCGCCCTTTCATTGATTGTGCTAGCCAATTTCCGGTTGATTTTCCGACACCTGGTTTATCCCAGCTAAAGATAGCAAAGCCCTGTTTCAGCAATCGCGTCCATATCAATGGGTAGTAGCCATGAGCGTCATATCCTAACGGCCCATCTCCATGCACAAAAAGAATGACAGCCCTCGGTTTACCGCTTGTAGGTACAAGATAATGCCCCGAAAGTGAATCCTCTCCATTTTGAAATACAACTCGCTTGGCCTCAGCGACATCAATAACAGTTAAGGCCAAAACAAGTATTATCAGAAAAGGCAATAGCAGTTTAATCATAGTGCCGAGCCACAACTAATCGCCGTTGCGTTGAGATAATTCACGTCTACTAGCCGGATTTTGCTTTAGTTTTATAGTAAACGGTCCGTCTTCATCTTCGCCCTTGAGCTGAAAATAATAGGCAATATTACGTTCATATAGAGCAAGCCAGATTTCGAATGACTCTCTATCTTTCGAGCTAAGAGTGTAGTGTTTGGTTGATATCTCTATTCCCTTTAACATCTGTGCTTCAACGCCCTTATAATCAACCTCCATTTGTACTACTGACATAGATTGGTTGTCTAATAGGTTTAGTTGGGAAGGTAATTTTTGTTGCTCAAGAGACCAGAACTTTGGCAAGTGGGCTAATGTGGTGTGATAGGATTTTTTGGGGAACCGTATGTTTACCGGTGCGTTAGTTGTATCTGAAAACACCAACTGTGACACCGCTAACACCTCACCTATCGCAGGAATAATGCTATCTAACACTGCTATAGAAAATCCGACTAACTCACCTTCTTCCCTTTGTTCCTGATTTTCTATTTCAGAAAAATTAAGCCAAAGGTCGTCTCCAGAACTACTGATTTTTGTCCAATATACTTTCTTTTGATTATAGCTTTTGTTATCGGCTTCAATTAGCTCATTCTCATGCGAATACTCTTCAATTAAGATTGATTTCAGGTCTATTTCACCCCGTACACCTTTTGCTTGAATTGATGTGTTTTCCGAAATTTGATATCCACTTTGTGGCGTTATTAGTATTTTCACCTCTACATCACCGACATCACTATCTTCAGCGAAAATATCATAATTAAATATCGCCTGAACATTGCTAGCCACCTCAAGTGCATCATGTGATGTGGCCGCAAATGCATTGAAGGGTGTTGTTAAAATAAGGTTTGCCGCAAAAAACACGTGCCCGAGTAGAAAGTTTTTTTGTTTGAAAATTGTCATGTTTTAATTGCTCCCAGATCTAAAGAAATCTAGCCTCTTGGTTATCCTCAATCTATTTTTTACCATTCAACTCATTAACGGACGGCTGCCAACCAGGCCGACCAAACACATAACTGAGTCTATTTGAAAAATCGTTTGCTTGAGTTACGTCAGTATAAATTGAGCGAAATTCTTGGAAATTAATAGTCAATGGATTTGATGAACCAAGCTGTACCGTCATACCGTAAACTGGTGTCTCACTTTCGACTTCATAGGTTCCGAATAACCGATCCCACAGGATAAGAATTCCGCCATAATTTTTATCGATATACGCCTCGTTATTGGCATGGTGAATGCGGTGAACTGATGGCGTATTCAAAATTCCGTCGAGCCACCTGAGTTTTCCTACCCTTTCAGTGTGAATCCACGTTTGATAGAGAACTACAATTAATAGCGCCCCTAATACTTGAACCGCGTCAAAACCGATAAGAAGCAACGGAATGAAGAATATCCACTCGTATAGACTCTCCATCCAAGACAGACGAAGTGCCGTCGTTAGGTTGTACTCTTCGGAAGAATGGTGAACGCTGTGGACAGCCCAAAAAATGCGCCGTTCATGCTCTATTCGATGCATCCAGTAGTAGCTGAAGTCCACAGCAATGACAGCCAGTACCCAACTCCACCAAGTAACCGGGATTTCGCTGAAAGCGAACTGCTCGGTAACAAGAAAGCTAACGATAAAGACCGATCCGATAAGCGTGTTATCGAGAACACGGTTGCCGACTTCAATAGCAACATTCGCCATTGTTTCTTGCCATCCAAGGCGCCGCTTTGTTGCTAGGTCGAAGAGTGCTTCAAAAGCCGTGAGTAGAT
>JAESTB010000428.1 GCA_016763815.1 Arenicella sp. | reverse complement strand
ATGATCTTGCCTTAGACACTCCGTTCAGTTCTCTGCACGTAAGTTTTCGAGAAATATATTTACTTCTATTCATCGGCAATGACTCAACAGCAGCCAAATTCATTTAGATATGGCTAGCATAACAATGGTCGCATCATTGGCAGGGTCTTGCTTAGCAAATTGATTGCAAGGAAACCCAATGACACTAAGCCCCCGATCTTTGTATGTCTGGCTCAAGAACTCCAAGTCTTTAAACTGCGGTGTGAGTTTCACACACCAGATTTATATGAACCGCCGAGGATAATGGACACTCAATAGCCAATTCGTGAATTCGCCTTACCGCCCAAGGAATGCGGGTTTAGTGCGGCTAGTACTCAACGCAAAAGGCCCGCACACAGAGAAACAATGTTGATTAAAAAAAATAGCCCACCGGAGTAAGGGTGGGCTATTTCAACACTACAAGTAAAGGAACTCTACTGGGGATCAAGGCCCAGTGCTTGTAGAACTTTTACGAAATTATCGCGACGATCACCGATACCGTCCACAGCACCGGATACCGGACAACTCGCGTCCGGACATCCTCTGTTTACGATACCTGAGACATCATCGATAAATTCGGTGCCGACTAAACCACCATCAACATATGCTTTGAGCTGCTCAAAATAATCCCATGAAGCGTAGGGGCCGGAGCTTACGTTGTAACCTTGAACCTCATTCATCCAGAAAAACAATCCAGCTATCCATTTAATCTCTTTGTGTTCCTGAGTACTGCAAATTAGCTCAGGGTTTGAGCAAAGGTCTAAGTCTGCATACAGTGGGTTTTCTGGGGCCGCTTCAACCAGGACTCCCTCAACCACCTGATTCACTTTCTCAGGTGCAACATGACTTCGTCCAAGGAAGTGGTTTAGCTTTCCGAAATTCAAGCGACCTGTCGTTTGAATAACACCGCGCCCCCACCAGCCACAACCTTGCAGTGATTTACCCGCACTACCGTCCCATACAAAACCACCGGCTTTTTGTTGGTTATAAACACCGCATTCTTCGCGTTGGTAGGCTTGCTTCTCTGGATCAAAGACGGCGGCCGACGATGAGCAGTCTGGGCCGCTAAAGCTCCAACGACCAACACTTCCGCTCACTAATAAGCCCTTCTCTTCCAGCACCGAATCTGGTGCGGTAAATAATGGCCCTGGCGCCCCATACCAACTGGCATGCGTTAACGCTGTAACTTCCATCTTAGGATTACGAGGGCAAGAATAAGGGTTATCACTGCCATTAGGATTCATCCCATAGTCGCCATAAACTTGCTGTAACTGTCCACAAGATGACGATAACGGGTAGTCCACGGGGTCGCCGGTATTTAGAGACCAGTTATTTTCGTCACAAGCATCAAACTTAATAGTTTCCTTCATGCTTTGAGCAAGGAACCCAGCAATCGCCACCTTGGCGTACTTGATGTTACTTTGTTCATCAGCGGTGGAATCGACCAACCAAAACTTCACATCAGCAATTCCCTGATTATGCATCGGGTTAAGCGCATCAAGAAAATCAGCCCACTTATAAATACTTGAAGGCACCAGAGTGCTTGACGGTGTCTCGTACAAAAAGACCGAGTTGTTCATAACACTTTCTACGCTCTGCAACTCATTGTTCAATGAAGCAATGGAGGTTATTGGCTGCGTGGATGAGCTTGAACTCTGATGATAAAGCGGAATCTTGCCATTGCTCTGATAGCTAACAATTTTATTTTTGAGCCAGCCGTTATCACCACTCCCATTGGTGGCAATGGGCACCACTGCGGTTGTCGACCCGCCGCCCCATAAAATAGCGAATACATTACTATAGGCGGCATGTCGTAAGCGGCTGACCGACCAATCGTAGTTTGGTGTCTGGCTTAGCAAACTGTCTACTGAAGTCGCACCATCGTACACTGTTGGGTTCAGCGCAATATTACGAACATCGGAACGGATATTTGAAATAGCCGTACCAATATTTTCATCTCCCATAAAATAACTGCCAGCACTCGAAGAGTTATTGGCCACATCGTAGTTGCCTGTATTTTCCGTGACGGTCGCCATATGACCTCCAGGTATCTGCCAAAGCATCGCCGGAATATCGATACTGTCAGTGATCTGCCTTACATAGTTTAGGTAATGGCCCCACTCGCGCGCGCCAAAAGCATAATTCGCTCGGCCTACAGGTGAAAATCCATCTCGCTCAAATTTATCAAAGGTCAAGTAATCAGGGCGATATGCGTTGTCATCATAAGCACCAATTAAGCCCATGAACGCACTTACGCTCTGTGACGACTCATTCCAAATGGCCTGAAGGCCGGTGTAGTCTGAATGTACCCAATTGGCACTCCCAGGGTTCCACAAATTCAACACCCAGCTAAATGAGACATCTGGGCTTACGCGCTTGATCACTAGGTTTTGTGACTGCACCCAGCCAACGATATTATCTTCCAGAGCGGCATCCACCTCAGCCTTAAGCGCGGTTAGATCTAGTAAATTACTTAAGCTATGAGTCCCGCCGACATGATCAGTGACGATATAGGCCGCATCATTGTCTATCGCTTCTTTTAGTGCTTGTCGTACTAAAACAGGCGTCCACGCAGACTCCGTACCAAAGGCATCTTTAAAAAATGTATCTTGAGCTTTCTGCCACTCACCGAACAAATCAGGGTTTAATACAATCGAGCCAGGAGATGGGTGATTGGCATCTTTATTTACCTGCATCGAAGCACTCAAGCGAATTAAGTTTTGGTAGTGCTTAACCAAGTTACCGTAGTTGGTAATATCTTCGCTTGCAACACCACCACCACTGGCATTAGCGGTGTAAACAACCATCGTTGGAATCACCAATTTACCAGCAATCGTTTCAACCGCTCGAGACTGTGTAATTGTTTGTTGGGTCACTATTGGATCTATCACCAACCCACGATTGCCAGCACCATCACCGGCATATTTAAAAATCGAATCGACTTGAGACGACGCTAGCTCGCTATTATTAGCCGCGGCGTTATCAGTAATAGTTCCCATTGCCAAATTACTCGGCCACCCTTTAACAACGAGATCGACTGGGTCTGCTCGATTTGGCGGAATATCGCTGCCCGCTGTTGGTGGGTTTGTTGTTCCACCGCCTCCAGACTGATCAGATAAAATGACCTGTGAAACACTGATCGCACTACCGGGGTACCTAGTGCCACTCGCGTTAGTAATACTTCCAGGATAAACGGTTGCGGTACATGTCTGTCCAACCCCGCCGAACTCAGTGTCAAGACTAGGCTCATTGCCAAAATTCAAAGTCAAAATGGTTAAATTATTACCCGTTTGCGCATCTACCTCGAAGGCATAAGAGAGTGGCACTGAAGACAGTCCTTGGCAGATAAAATTCACACTAGGGAAATCTTGATACGCGCTGATAATGAACTTCGCACCCCTTAAGTCAATCAGCCCTGTTTGCTGGTAGGTTAAGGTAATTACTGTTGTCCAGTTAACCGGGTCGGTGGTTGCTTGGGTAAACGAAGAAATGACATTACCCGCCCCGGTACCTGCGGCTACAACCGTAACGTTTCGCGCCGCCGATACCGCTTGATTGCCGGCTGAATCGACCGCATCGTAAGTTAATACGTATGTGCCTAGCACTGAGGTATCGACCAAACCGGTGGTAGTAACAGCGACATTGGAATCAAGGTCATCTACAGCAGTAGCACCGGGATCAGTGAACACACTATTCTGAGTAACGGTCATAGAACTCGCGCCAATGAGACTAATCACTGGGGCAGTTATATCAGCGGTTTCCGAAACTGTAATAGTTCTTACTACCGTTGTTGCTTGGTTACCGGCATTATCGCTAGCGTTGTAACTTAAAGTATACGTACCTGCAATTGCGGTATTGACCGTCCCTGTCGTGTTTACGACGACAAAACCGTCGCGATCATCACTTGCACTAGCCCCAGGGTCAGTAAAAGAGTCACCGACATTAATTGCAATTAAACTCGCGCCGACAAGGCTAATAACAGGAGGAACGGTATCGTTGATAGCTGAAACAATAACGGTGCGGGTTTGGATTATCGCTTGATTTCCAGAACTGTCTGAAGCGCTATAACTTAATGTATATGAACCAGCGACACTATTATTGACGCTACCACTTACATTGACTGTAACCGAGCCATCACGATTATCATTCGCTGTTGCTCCCGGATCTACAAACGGCTCTCCAACACTAATGGTAAGCGAGCTCGCGCCAATTAAATTTATCACTGGCGCAACAGTATCGGCAATAACGGTCACCGTTCTAGTTTTAGTCGTTGCAGCAAGGCCCGCGCTATCAATCGCGTTGTAGAATAGCGTATAGGTGCCAACGGCCGACGTGTTGACGGATCCGCTAGTGCTCACGGCAATGCCACCATCGTTGTCATCGGATGCCGTTGCACCCGGATCTACAAATACGTCACCTAAGTAGAGGCTTATCAAGCTTGAGCCTAGAAGGCTTATTATCGGAGGCTGGTTGGTCGCAACACCGCCTGTAACAGTAATGGTCCGGGCATTACTGGTGGAACATTGGATGTTCGCATTGGCGTCCTGATTACATATTTCAACCACGTAGGCAAAATCACCAGCGGTGTTTTTATTGATCATCACCTCAGCGCTCTGCGCATTCGGGCTATTATCGGTTAGCGTTGCAGAATGTACTTCTATTCCGTCTTCCAATAATCGCCAAGACGTCGCGTTCTCGCCCCACCACAAATCCCAATGAATGGTGTATTGGGCAGGGGCCGCGTAGTTTGGTGTGAGCCACGCTAAGCTCGGCGTAGCAGGCGCTGCCAAAGCGCTTGAGGTGAAAATCACGGCAATGGTAAGTACCATTACTTGGCGAAAATATTGACACAATTTATCGCTATTGTTGAACATCCTTTAACTCTCCTATGGCTGGGGGCATACTGGTTTGATACGTAATCACTAGCAAAAGAAACTCTAATTCTTTCGCCTGCTCGGTAGTCCAAGCTATCTATTTTTATGTTGCTGCTCTCAATCGATTAACTAAATTAAGTTACGCCGCCATGCCTGAATAATAGAGGCTACATTCACCGGCTCGAGTAACGGAATAAGAGATATTCGTTACGCGGAGCAAAAAAACACCACTACCGAATTAAGCATTACGGCTAAATTATGTCGATCAGCAATTATGAAACAACAATATGACAACGTTGTCAAATAAAAAAGACAAGGTTGTCATGTTTATTTGAAAATGATCAAAACTCTTGCTTTTACGTATTGACAACGTTGTCTTACAAATGTACGGTTTCCTCGAATCGGCCATTGGTACGAGCAAAAGGGAGCTAAAACTCTGTTCTCTAACTAGAGTCGAATTAAAGTTTCAAAAAACTAATAGGTATAAAAATCATGAACATGAGAACGATTGCTAAGGTAGCCCTACTCACGCTTAGTTTGAATTTATGCGCTCCTGTCAGCGCCTCAATCCTCATTACCGAGGCCCAGTATCAAGAGCTCTTGCCAAAGACTAGCGGGGCAGTTGATTACACAATCAAATTGGCTACAAACATTACCGTAAACTATCATTGCGAAATATTTCCGACGCCTGATGGCGGCTATGATATTGATCGAGAAAACTGTAACAACCCCGGACAGTTTTACAATATTGATTGGCAAAATCAATTTCCAGCAACCGTTAATATGAGCGTTTTGGACGTTCCGTCAACAGCAACTATCATCGAGCACAAGCTGTGGGCCATTGCCTTCGCTCATGCCAGTGGGTCAAGCCGTATTCAAATGCAACATGGTCTAAAAAAGGGCCCTACTGGTACATTTGATTTGTCCCAACCCTTTGCGACAGGGGAAATGTTTGGCGACTATTTTGATCGACAAATGAACCCTAACTATTTTGTTTCTAAAGGCCTACAAGAAAGTTCCTTAGGCGGAGACCTACCCGATAACCCAATGAGCTCAGTGCTAGACGATGATGGTGTTTTACAAATCGAATACCCTGGCAGTGCATTTTCAGAGCTCCAAGGTATTGTTGGTGGAGGCTTCCCAATTCCTTATGCCGGCATAGACCCGAAACGAATTCTAAGTTCTAACAATGGCCCGGCCCGAAACATTCTGGGGTCAGCCGTAAGCAGTGGATTTTATAACGGCTCAGCATTAGCCATTGTAAGCGGCTCCCTACCGTGGAATCAGGGTTCTGATTCATCGCAAGATTCCATGCATCTTTTTCTTCAACAGTCTAAAGACCCCGATGCATTATCAATGATAATGTCATTTATGTATAACCGTGGACCTTACGCAGCGAAAGATCAGGTGCTTAACAACCAAACCGTCTTTGACCACTGTGTGGCGATTACTGAAGGACTTGAAGATGACCCGATGTGCTTCACACAGCAAAATGATTTTGGCTCACGGTATATTCGGCAAATCCCAGATGTAACCAACCGGCTAACGCTAGCATCGAATAACCCAAGCACCTCTTACGATAGTCAAATAACAGCCGCCGATATCAATAACTATTTGGATTTATTAATGTCCTACGGTCTTTATACCCAAGCCAGAATTGACAATGCTAAAGCTTCTGCCATGCAAGAATTTGCTATCTTGGCATCAAATGGAAGCATATCTTATCGTAATGATTTCGGTAAAGTATTGGAAAAAATATTAGTGCAGCTGCCAGTTTATGAACTCGGTGAAGGTGGTCAAACAGATAATAGCGCGCGAAAAGAAATCTATTTTTCAAACACACACTCTGGCACCGTCCGAGTTCAAACCAAAGATAGTTTTGGTGCTGATGATGTTCACGAATTTGTATTACCGAACAACGAAACTGCCATTGATGTAAACGGCTCATTCACACAATTAGTTACCTCTGACGGTACCTCCGATTGCACTACCGAGGCGAATACGCTGTTACAGTCGATTGCCGCATCGCTAGATTCAGCTTATGAGTCATTAAGCCTAAGCATAGAACTAAACATAGATACCAATGGATGTACGTTAAACTCTTCACCACACACGATTCCAGACCCAATAAAAGAAGGTTACTGGAACCCAGCGACCCTTTACCAACCTAGTCAAGCGGTCATTGATAATGCCAATTGTGAAGAATATATTAATGGTTGGCAGGTAAGCGCTGGTGATTCACCAAGCGTCGTCTATGCCGCTGATGCCAATGGTGTTTGGCGCCCAACTGGCGAGATGCCTGACGCATCATGTGTGGCTACCGATCCGGATGCAGGCGGTGGTGGTAACGACTCTTTATGGAATGTCACTACGGTGTACGATCAACCCAATACGCTTGTCATCGACACAATTGATGGCAAAGCTTATAGAAATGAATGGTACGTTACCGGTGGTAGTGAGCCAAGCTTGGTAGTCGCGCAAACTCCTTATGGCGCATGGAGACTGGTAGAGTAATCAAACCAAGCTGATGATCAATTAAGACCGAGTTGCAAGGTGAAATCGCTGCTCGGCCTTAATTATTGACTTCACACTATTACGCTAAAATATCTGCATGACCGTTGTCAGATACAATCAAAGAAACAGTAAAGGACAGGCACTCCTTAAAATAAAGGCGTTGTTGATTTTTTGTTTCGCTAATTTGTATTTAGAAAGAGCGTTTGCTTTGAGTAAGCGAAGATTTCTGGCGGAACGCGATATCGTTTATAAACGTTCTTACCCGAGCTATCTGGCGAATAGAATTAAGTTGTCAGCACTTTATGTAATCAATGCTTTGATCGTGACAGCCAACATTATGGTGACAATTATCACATTATTCATGTCTCTACCTGTTTGACTCTTTAAGCATCAGCAAAGATGCATTGAGGATGCTGTTTTTCCTAACCGCGAAACGCTGTTTTGGTCCGAGTGACATTGTGCGATATAAACCTGGATTTAGTCCGTTTTCTGTAATGCGTTCGATGATTTCAATACTGTATTTCCGTGAGAATCGATCCAGTAAATCATGCATTGCGTAGTCGACAACATTAAGGACAAAAAAAGTATTAAGTTGCTCTAGTTCATGTGTTATCGGAACACCGCGAGAGCGCATCCAAGCGCGAGCACGGTATAAACGTTTAGGTTCGTGATTAGGCAGTGCCCAAGGCCAAATAAATGAAAGGGCTTTATTGTATCGCTGATGCGAAAGAGGCTTGTTTTTTAAATCAATAAGCGATGCAGACACAAAGATAGAAGCTTGCTTCAAATTATTACCGTTTAAGCTAGGTAGGGTAGCGAAATCATCTCTGTTTAACCAAAGTACTAAGGTCTTTTTCTGCACCAATACCGGCTTCCAAAACGCAGCATCTAACATTTGTTGTTCAGTAACAATTAAGTGTGATGATATAACCTTAGGCGATTGTTTTTTAGACAAGCG
Organism: Arenicella sp.; assembly: GCA_016763815.1. Lineage (GTDB taxonomy): Bacteria > Pseudomonadota > Gammaproteobacteria > Arenicellales > Arenicellaceae > Arenicella. The sequence continues at coordinate 10,583 of JAESTB010000428.1, read as the reverse complement.
CTTATCGAGAAACTCTGCCGCAACTTCTCCAACACTATTAGCACGATAGATTTGCAGAACGGGTGATACATCGGCTAAAGACTCAAGATACGTTGCAAGTGAATTGGCTTCGCCCTGTAAGCCTTTTGAAAAATACAGCGTATATTCACCTGTCTTAGCGGTGACCGGCAACGGTGTATTCGGAAATAGACATGGTAGGCTGCGCTGTTCACAAAACTCATGTATGGCTTGCCAGCGCTGACCTTTACCGCCAAGTATCGAAAACACAGGCTGTGCCTGATAAAAAGCCGCTAACTGCTTAGTCCATTGTTCAGCAGAACCAGTCAGTTGCCATTCATGTAATTGCCATTGCCTTTGTGCGTAAACAAAATCTGATTTATAGCCTGATGAGTAGTTTGGCTTTTTTTGTGCTGCAATGGTATTTAAATTTTTACGTTTAAAGTAAGCATTAAATACAGCCATGATGGCGGCCTTCTCAGCGAGGTTCACATCAGGCGTGAAAATAGTCGCAAAGTGTAATATGTCTGGCTCTACCCCTATTTTTGGCAATGAATCTTGATTTTGCGCTCCTAAACTTTTGAGGTATACCGTCAACCCTTTCAGCGTTGCCTTATCAAGCATGAAACGTGGCATCTGAGGCGAAAGTTGTTCACCATCGCTATTGATGCCCGAGGTAATAACTCTATTCAACAATTGCTCAGTGTAAGCAGCACGCTGTTTTAGACCATGAACTTGAGCCCGAGTTGTGGGTGTTTGGACATCTTGGTAAAGGTTGCGAAAAATATACTGCCGCTCGGGAGCATAGTCATTAAATAAAACGGGACCAGTAATGGGCGGTACATAATTGCCGCCTTCGCCATCGCCATAACCACTGGAACGATGACAAGACGCACAATTAATTAGGTACCCATCGGCCTCAATATCACCTTGTAAAACCACATTAACGGGAGTGCCGTCAGCTAATAATCCTTTTTCATAAAAGCGCTTTCCAATTTGGAAATCATTCGCCAGCGTCGCCTTACTCATGACAAGAAAAAACAGCAAGAACAACATTGTCGCTTTTATCATCAAACAAATGAGAGGCTCTCTATCGAACATAAAAAACATCAATTAGCGTTTTAACCGGGACTCAATACGCTTAGTTGAGTTTCTTCAAGCATTTTGTCTAGTTCGGCGAGAGTATCCTCTTTCGACGGTAGACCATCGAGTCGAAACAAGCGCTGATTCAGTAAGAAGAAGGTCACTGCTTGGTGGCGCATTTTATTTTGTTGATAAATATCAACCTGCTTCTGTAAACGAATAATGTCATTTAACTCACCGGTAAAAAAACGCCAATGCGATTGTGCATCAAATTTCTTTGCATAGTCTTGCAGCTCATCGGCGTCATCAAATTCAGGGTCAATACTAATCGAAATCAACTGTGCTTTACCAACAAGATCTTTCTGAACCGCACGCAATATTGTACTCATTACCGGGCAAACATTAGCGCAACTGGTGAAAATAAACTGCATGATAACGGGCTGTTGCTTATGCCCCGCGACAAGATCAGAAAATTGAACAGCGCCTCCATTAGCTTCAATCAGCGAGACCTTCTGGGTAAAAGCCTCATCAAGAGTATTCTGAATTTCACGAATTTGATATCGAGGCTTATTCGGTTCAACTGCGAGGCTCTGCTCAACACCCAATATGAACAGCAGTCCGCAAAAAAACACTGAAAATAAGCGCTGTTTAGCGAGATCATTCTTTATCGCATAAACCGCACCTAAACCGCGGTAGCCAAATATTTTCCATCGAACCATAGTCGTTGATACCACCCTAGTGAATACTATAAATACCCACATCATGATGCATTGGGTCAAACTGATAAAAACGCAACCTTGTCGATGGCTCGTAGTTAAACCTTATACTAACTTGATGCTTCTCAGTTTCTACACCGCCGGGAGAAGGTGCCAGTATTATGGCCGACATGTTTTGCATCCAGTGAGCGCGCCCAAAGGTAAACCAACACCCTGACCCGCCAACTTTAGTCGACGATTTAAATTGATTTTCCCAGCCTCGTGCACCACCAAAATCAACATTATCATATGCTCGTTGATAGTAATCGCCATTATGTAAGGTTACCTTCAGCTCATGATCATTACGCTTTTTCCATTCAGGCCATCGAACTTCTGCGAATTGCAGTGGCTTTTCTTCGTCAACAAATTCACCGTAGATTGTATTATTTACGTAAAGCAAGGTTATATCAGACTCTGGGTCAGGCTCGACCCCATCGGGTAAACGTGAGCGAGTACGCCAATCAAAATAGGCGTCTTTCGCCGACGTTGCATAGACAGCAAGTTTAATCCAATCGTTACCTTTATGCTGTGCGCTTCTAAATGCATTCCACATTCTTTTGGCTGGTGATAAATCACCAATCATTGAGATAACGTCCACTTTTCTTTTTTCGCTAGCGTTTGGATTGCTAGTAAACACGGACTTTTCCCAAGCCAATACCGACTTTCGAACCACTGGGTTACCTTTGGTATCAACACCGTCACCTAAGGGTGGAAACATTTTCTTACTGTTTTCCATTGCCTGAATACGCGGTGGGTGCATTCTCCAACCCCAGGTATAAATTAGATTTAAATATTTCGCTCGAGTCATTTTAATTTTAAAGACCGTGCGAGTCCCTTGCTGCATTGGGAAGAACGATTGATCCATACCAATATGAGGCAATGGCTTTCCTCCCTTGGGGGTTAAACTTGGGTCATCAAAGTACATTACGAATGGCGAAAAATCATCTTCGCCACGATTGAGCACATCAACCGTATATTCAATCGTCCACGTATCCTCGGGGTCAAGCTTACTTAAGTTCAAAAACGCGGTATCTGACTCAATGTGCTCATCATACCAAATCTGGTGTACTTTCACCTTTTTGCTTTTAGGGTCGACTATTTGTTCTTTGGTGCCACCTTGGTAATGCAGCACTGGGAAACCGCTGTAGTGCCGATCTTTTATCTTATTGCCTTCAAGAATATTACGGCCAAGTTTGAGCCATTCAGTGACCCCTTCTTGATTTTTATCAGCAATACTTTTTTCCAAACCAAACACCACTGAATGCAAATCATCAGTCGGTGAAATCGCATTACTCAATGCGGTTACAACTGGGTGTCCATCGTGTAAATTGTAAGGAATGTTCGGTGTTGAGGGCAATGTATTCGGCATGCTTTCCCCAGTGCCATCCAACATATCCACATAGACATTCGGTAATAAATTCGTGCCTGGTGGCAATGTAAACGGATCATATTTTGGTTCTGGAAAGCAGGTTTCAGCGGTTTGCACGGAAGTACTATTGCTACTGATTCCTAGTTGCGGCATTGGCTTTTGTTGAGACGCAGGTAAACGAAACTGCGGCCCAGGATGGCCGGGAGTAGGAGGCTGCTGATTTGGCTGACAATAGCTCAGTAGAGGGCTCCAAACAATCGGAGTGTTTTGGCCAAACCCTTTGTCAGTGCTTTGTGAGTAACTAGGGTTTGATACCACCAAAACTAGGCCAGCAACACATAAGCTTTTACATAGAAATATCGTGCCCAATTTACGCAGCTCTAACGCTTTATTGTGCAGGTCGAGAGTTACTTTCATCATTTTACTATTCTCCATATATTAACTCTCTCTCGCAGGAGGGCCGCCGCGTTTAACAATCGAGGCGACATCACTCGCCTTAGGAGTAATCCAGTTTAACCTTTCGGCTAACCAATGCGGATTGGTACGCGTTGGCACCGAACCCCACAAACCGGTTGCATCATTACCATAGCGAATTAGCCCCATTGAGCAGTCTTGTTGGTCATGGCCTTCATGTCCAGAATGGCCCCCTGGGCGAAAAAACAAGGCGTCTTTAATGCTTTGCATAGTATCAACCGTGCCGGTAATAAATGACCAGCCCTGGGAGACGTTATGCTGTTTTGCGTAATTAGATAGGACCTCAACAGTGTCTCGCTCAGGGTCAACTGTGGCCGAAATTAAAAACACATCACGACCAAAGCGACTGCCTAAAATGTCTTGCATAAGCGATAGATTTTTAGCCGTTTGATAATCGCCTTCTAACTCGGTCGACATAAACTGCAGCATTACTATTTTGTTTTTGATTAAATCATTATAAAAACGCCGTTTGCGTCCATGATGATCATAAACGATGGCGTGTTGTGGAAAACGTGATGCTTCTTTTCCGGCGCTGTCGTCTAAACATTCTTGGCCACTAACGTCGCCACTACCGTTACCACCAAGCACTTGATTCGCTTGAGCCCTGCTGCTTAAACCTGCCGCAAGCAGCCCCCCAGCGCCAATCGTCACGCCGGTCAATAACTGTCGACGAGAACGGTCGGTAGATTGCTCTGCAGTTTTGCTGTTCTTTTCAGGTTGTTGATCCATGTCATTCTCCGAACTCATTTCTTTTTCTCCTTCGCTTTAGGAGCTTGTGGCGGAAAGTTACCTCGTCCTCTAGAGGGCGCTACGTCACCCGCCGTTGCCGGCCTTGGCTCAACATGATCAAAACCAAAAGGGGCTTCGCCTAAGCTACCGCTACTCTCACCAAAGAAACTATCCCCCCAAACATCACCCGCGGGAACCGACGTCATAATAGGTTTGGTTTGGTCTTCGGGTAAAATATCCCAGCGAATCATCATCGCATGATCTTCATGCACAACATTATGACAGTGCATAACATGACGCCCTTCAAAGTCCATGAAGCGCAACAACACCTTCATTTCATCACCAGGCAAAATAGTCGCAACATCACGTCTTGGCCCGCCGAGAAAAAGATCTAAAGGTTCGCCGCCATGCAGTTTGCCTTCACCATCAACAAAACGGTATTTACCATCAACTTTAGTTTGCATGAAATAATTTACCGCGTTCTCCTTATCGACGTCACGTTCATAGTATGGTTTGCCATTAACCTCAAGGATTAAGAATTCAGTGAAATGGCAATGCACCGGGTGAGACCAATCGTTGCCAGTATTTCTAAATGTCCACACTTCAGCACTGTTTTTCACAATCCCGGCATCAATGCGATTAGGATCCATGACTAAACCGTTAATGGTCCACAAACCACCATCGTAATCAAAGTCCCAAACACGATGAGGCAATTTCGATATATCATCGACAAGGTCTGGCAACTTGCGAAAATGACTCGGGATTTGGCTTTTATCGGGTATTTTTAGTGGTTTAACCTTAAATTTGAGCACGCCATCCGGTTCCTTAAGAATACGGCCAGAGGGGCCTTTGCCATTAGTTTGCTCTAACAAGTTCCATAAAATGACTTCTTCTCCTGGATTAAATTGAGAAAAATCAATAATGATGTCATAGCGTTGCGCCACCGACATTAATAAATTATTAGCCATTATCGGCTCTGATAAAAAGTTACCGTCACCGGTTAATACAATCATCGGGATCGGCTTATTTTTAGCATCGTCGGCATTTTTTGCTAAGGTAAATTGGTAGAACCGAGAAGGCCCACCGTTGACAATTCTAAACCTGTATTTACGAGCCTCAACGTCCATGTATGGGCGAATCGTACGATTGATCGTGACCTGGTCACCTAACCAACCGTCGGTATAAAAATTATTAAAAACCGCTTCGGCACCCTCGCCTACCTGTTTAAACAAAACATCATGAAACATCAAAGGGACATCGTATTTACCACTCGGTAAACGCCATGCTTGAGGGTCAGGATCATTTTCATTGCCAGTATCTCGCTCGTCAAAATACAGACAAAAACCAGATAAGCCGGCATATACATTTGACGCGGTAAAGTCTAGACGGTGGTCGTGATACCAAAGCGTTGTGAGCTTTTCGCGCTCATCACCACCCGACGGAAACATGGGATAGTTATGATCCCAAAACTCACCACTATCTATCCAATCTTGGGGATTTCCGTCACTCTCAGACGCTTGATGTCCATTGTGTAAGTGAATGCTTGTAGAGGGTAAGGCAAACGTTGCCAGAGAGGTTTGAATAGGAGGCAAATCATTCTTTTGCCGAACAACAACCGCTTCGCCGTAGTGTAGATGCACGGTTGGCCCAGGAGTAACGCGGTTTTCACCCAGAACATTAATATAACCTTCTGGGCCTTCCCAACCCCACGATATCGTACCACTGGCATACGGTGCGTCAGGGTGGTACTGCCAAGGAAATTCTTTTTGCTTAAGCTGGTATGATTTTTTTGGTGTTAAATCCCACTTGCCGTATAAGGTTTCACCCCAGAGTTGGTGCGCTCTTGGGTCCGCAGGCGGCGCAAGTGCATCAATCTCCTGTGCCGGCATCACCGGCGGTATAAACAACTGAGCTTTAAACGGCTCAGCGTACGGACTGGGCTGATAACTTAATTGATCTGGCAAATTACCAGGAGGACAAAGGTAATTTAATAAATCCCTTGCGGTGTAAGTACCTGCAATTCCTGGAGTAACTACCCCAAGCCCCGCGGTGATGCTAAACAATTCTCGTCTTTTCAAATCTAACTCCCTCATTAGTATTTGTTTATAACTTTGTCGTGCAATTTAAACATACTAGACACTCAACTATTAATAGGCAAGATCAATTGCACTTGGACCAATTAAATAGCTCGGCATCAGCCGCTAGCTTGATCAACCTTCAAACGTTGAATCTGCGTCATAGTTTTCCTGATTAGGGTTATGAAGTTTTAAACGCCTTTTGACTACATCAGTTTTTTGGCACATTGGAAGGGCTTGGATAAGCCGGCTCCGCTGCAAGCTTTGAATCTTCGCTATTGACTCGGCCTTGATCAAAATCAGTTGGCCAACTACGCAGCTTTAAGGCCCAGCTGAAGTCCATATCCGATGCGCCATAGTGGCAGCCCATACAACTGGTATGTTCCATTGGATGAGTACCATCAGGGTTCTGAAAATAGGTTTCCATCGTTGAATTCAACGCTCCAACCTGCGGGATCGGCAAGCCAGCCCACCGAGGGTATGCCGCGGCGGCATTCTGCTCAGCTCTGGTCACAGCGTCTTTAACCGCTTGCGGTTGCTCTGGGTCAACTTTTGAACCCGGTGGAAAACCTCGTGGGTAGTAAAACGGGCTCGCGTAAAAGGTTGTTGGGTCGGTCGGCCATTGAGTAACGACCAATTGATAATTTTCCCAAACCGTTCCCTTGAGCAATTTTTGATAGGTTTTGTTCATGCCCACAGTCGATAAGCCGTCAGGGAAGTGTTCTGAGGTCGCCACTGGCGTTTCAGGGATTTTATAAATACGGCTAACCTCTACCGGCTTGCGAGCATCTTCTGGCACCGCGCCAGTCGGCCCCGTACTTGTATTTTGAAAAGAAGATGGCTGATACGAAAAACCTTGTGGCCAAAACTTATCTTCGCCTTTGAACGAAGCGCGGCCTCCGTGCGGTGCGACCAAGTTATCAACGTGTTCAAAGGTCGACCAAAGGCCTTGAGTAAATTGTGGCGTCTTTGCAACAATGTGCAAACCGACTAGCCCGACCAATTTATTTTTCTCAACCTCACCCGTAACAGCATTAAGAATGTTAGCTCTGGAAACGAAGTAGCGCGATAAATCATCGACTTTACGCCACGATTTACTCGGGTCAAGATCTTCTTCAGTAATCATCACCCGCCATGACGACTTCAATTCAATAGAATTACCGTTTACTGGCTGAAGCACCGTGGTATTGGTTTGCGGCTGATTAAGAATGACTAAGGGATTTGCCGACGTGGCCGTTGCAGGAAGCGGCGGCAAACTCGCCTGAGTGGGTGCTTTTGGAAGATTCTCTTTCAAATACCACTTGTTCTGCCGAACGAACTCATACATCACTTCATTGAGTTGCAGATTATAACGAACGTATTGACGGTTTTGATCAACTAGTGGCGACGAAAACGCCTCGTTCAAACCGGTTGGAGCCTTACCTTTTGAGGCCAAGTCTAAATTAAACGGGCGCGCGTAACTGATCTCATTCCAAGCTTTAGGCGCTTTGCTCGGGTCATCTGTCCCAGGAAAAACCGCGTCAAAGGTTTGTAACGTCTCCCAAACAATAGGCGGGTTCGCACCGCTTGGGTCAGCTCGGCTGGCGGCGACAAAATCGTCAGCCGTTTTCACCGTCGCATTCGGTTTGCCTCGATACTGTGGGTCAGCTGGCCACACTAAACCAATGAACGCCTGCCAACCAAAGTAGTCAAAGAACGGGCGATCCTCAATATCACTTAACACTAATCTAGAGTGCGGTTTCACCTGCACTGGCACACTCGGTGATAGCTCAGGCTTTAGTAGATAGTAAGGGTCTTCTACACGGGTATTATGCGGCGCCTGATAATCTGGAAGATTGGGGTTGGTGACCGAATAATTAGTATTCGGCTTTAAGGTAACACCTGCTCCCAAGGCCCCTTCGTAGGCGGGGTCAGCAGCCAAGATAGACGACGATAAAGTCACTAGCACAGCGCTAGCAAGAACAACTCTACGTGATATTAAACTGAATATTCGATCTAAAAAAATCATACTTTCACCATGGTTTAAGGGTTTATTTAGGGCAGATAAACGGATAATGCTCTTCACTAATAATGGGCTCCATGCCGAAGAAATCATTCAATACAGACTCAGATGTACAAAAAGCCCCTTCTACCCACGCTTGATCATTCGAATAGGTTTCACCAACAATAAAAATTTCGGCATTCCGACCCTTAATAAGCTGCGAAGGCTTTCTAATACTTTGCTGAACATCGCCAATATCATAGTGCGACTTGTAAGCATGATAACCGGCGTTAAACGGCGGCAAAGACCAATCCATATAACGAGTCTCCAACGGCTTAGGCACATCTGAGTAATCTGATTGAGGCCCGAAATGTAGGGCGGCGAGTTGTTTTCGCAACATTTTCTCCATTACCGGCGTGGCTCTTGCAGGCCCTTCTAAAGGCTGAGTATCACGTGACTCAGGGATTTTCCGCTCGGCTCTTGGACCAAGCTCGAGTGCTTTCCAGAAGGTGGTGTACTGAATATCATCATAACTGGCTAAAATGCCATAAACCTTTTTACCTTTTTTGCTAAGCGCGTTATCACCAAAGTAAACAACCTGTCGAATTGGCATATCAGTAATACTAGGGCCAATGGTATCGAGTTCAGCAACAGAAAATAGTTGATTCTCTTGCTCAATTGTCAGTCGCTCACCAATGCACTGTACCACCACGGATAGGAATCTTTCTTTGGTGTTATAACTCGTGTTTACAATTTCAGGGGATTCTTGAATCTGGATCTTATCCAAGTACTCTTGAGGAAATCCATCACTACTCAGCTTCTCTATGCCTTGTGGGGTCAAAAAGTAACTACTAAGTTTGGCTGGATAGGTTGCACTACCTTCCAACCACCACGGCTCATCAAAAAACATACCGACTTTGTACGAAGGTTCCATAATCACGGACTCTAAGAACAGTTGAACCTTTTCATGATTCAATACATCAAAACCCTCATCATCACTATAGCGAGTGGCTTGAGCTACTAATTCTATGGCACTGCGTGGCATGGCTAAAAAGGCGGCCTCACACTGCTTACTCGCTTCTTTTGCATCGGGTTGTTCACGGCTCGCCGTGGTGTAATGTACTGTCTTATCTTGGTGCAAAATCGAGCGTAAACGGGTATTAGGGCAATACTCTAGAACCACACCTTGCTCGTCGGCCAAACGTTGTACAGTCTCGAACAATGCGTCGAACAGGCTTGAAAAGCCTTTGGTTAAGGTTTTGTATTCAGTGCCCGGCGTAAACTCATCGTTAACCGAAAAAGACTGTGCTGAATGACTGTTAACGACATTAGACGAGTAACCATTTCCATCGGCTAAATAGCTAAAGCCTTCTTGCCCGAGTACGTCATAACCTAAGTTCCAATAGCCAATATCTTTTAAGTAATCGCCTTTTTTAAAAACAGATGACGCTGGCATAGTCTCAGTAATTCGACCGTGTTCATAGAAGTGGCACCATTCTCGGCGAGTCTTTGGCGCGTTCTTTTGAGTAAACCCCACCGTTTCGATTGTGCCAAATTCATCGTCAGGTGGAGAATCTGCTCGATAGTGATCAACCGCATAGGGTGCAGGGTTATTCGAGTTAACTTGCGATATATACATATTGCGCGTACGCAGCGACATTAACGGATCTGACGACTCGTTAAATGGCACTGAGTATTGATCCAAGCCAAGTCTTTCAATAGTGGTGGTCACCAACCTATGCCCTTCGCCAAGTGGGCACGAACTGTCCCAATAGGAATATCGCATACCACCTAACTCTAAATAGGAGTTGTCTTTTTTATCTTTGTAATGCCATGTACAAACCCTCGCACCCGGCTCGCGAGTGCCAGAGTCCTGGTTAGAGAAATCATACTGACCCCAATCGTAAAGGCGCAGTACATCACCTTCAATAAGTTGCTTTTTCTTACCCTTATGGCCGAGTGGTTTGCCGTCAAGCAGACGCCAAGCGGTATATAAGCCAGATGCACCAGCACCAAAAATTGAATAGGTTTTAATCATTGCGTTTCCGTCCTTATTGCTCATTAAAATTTCCTCTAGCATTTCTTTTTATTCACTTCCAAGACGGCCCATTTGCTGAGCT
>JAESTB010000427.1 GCA_016763815.1 Arenicella sp. | reverse complement strand
GTACACCAATGATGCGCCGGCTGCCGCTGGCAATAGTATGGGGGTAGATTGTGTAGAGGTGTTCTCCATCGCTTCACCAAAAGTATCTACGTCGCCACTGCGATGTGTCCAAACGACTTCCAAGTCTTGAACATTTTTTTTGTTGATTTGCGTATTACCGGAGAAATGGGGCCACCTTGATCGCCGCCATAGTAAAGCCACCCTTGGTCTCTACTGGTCGGTGATATTGATTTGGGCGGGAATGTTGACTGTGCCATTACTTGGCCGCCAAGCAAAAACATCGCGCTTAGAAAAGACACGATCACGGCCATCGTATTGTGGCGGTTCATTGTCGACTCTGATGTGCGTAGCAAGTTTGCTTGACTAAGATAATCGACTGGCCTGATTGATTCGAGAATTTCATTAGTGTGTTTCTCTAGGCAATGGCGTGATACGCATCAACGTCGGCACACCACCTTCGGTTTGCCAGGTAGGGAAATGTGAATTGGTGGTGTAAACGGCACCATCCTCTTCAGAGATCTCAATATCTCGGCTAAAAAACCGCTGTCTGGGCATCGGGTAAACCTTCCAGCTCTCACTCGCAATATCAAAGGCTAAGAGGGTGTCGGATTGATTGCCATTAACCCACACTACTCCGCGTTTTTTATCGATATTTAGGGCATAGGGTATTTCATTGATCACGGGCAGTTCGTAAGAACTAAAAGAATCGGCTTTTGGGTCGTACTTAACGATTAGAGAATCCTGGAACGCAACCATCCATATCATCCCTTGCGAATCAATGCGTAATCGTCGTGGCCCATTAAAGGGCACATCTATCATAGTGACCTCGAATGTCACAGGGTCGATGTGGGCCATGTCATTAGCGTAAAGCCGCGCCACCCAAATGCCGCCATCAGGTGCCACATCAATACCGTAAGGCATAGGCAAGCCGGTGGACTCGCGGTCTGGGCTAGGCATAGGCCGCGTATCGGGGTCTAGCCAGAATATAAAGGGGAGTAACTTAAGTATTAGCCATTCCTTAAAGCCACGTGCTGGCAGGTCAACTACAGTGAATTGACCGTTACTGCGGTCAAACATCGCAACCTGCGACGACACCGCTAAGGTAAACCATAATCGGTCTTGGTTATCGGCCCGTATTGTATGCGGGTAGTAGCCTTCGGTCATTCGGTGCGTGGTGAATTGCTTGGTCTTGGGGTTAAACTCTAATAAGGCTTGCTGCATCGACGGGGTAATGAAAATATTGCCATCTTTGGGTGATACCGCGAAAGAATGTACGCCTAGATAGTTATGCATCTTTGGGAATGTAACGAAGCGATTGCCGAGAATGCCGCCGACTCTATCACCTTCTTTATGCGGCACTTTGTAAACCGTATAAGCCCCTGTATCGGGATTAATTTCATAGAGTCGGTCAAACAGGTTGTCGCCAACATAAACGAGGCCATTGGGATGAATTATAAAATCATGCATTTGCGAGAAACCATCACCAATCACCCATTCTTTCATTTCGCTATCGGATAGATGTTTCTCCCAAGGTTTGGGTAGTGGCACTGTTTGCGGGTTATCGCGTAACTCGCGATATTCTTTCTGTAGTAATTCGGCAATTTTTTGATGATCGTCTGCAGGCAATCGAGCACCGTAACTATTCATTCGCTTAAATATACTGAGCCATTGCTCTACGGTACGCTCGCTTCGCATAAAAGGAGAGGCCTGCTGATGACAATAAGCGCAGTTCAATTCGAAACTGTCTTTTAACGCCGCGTCACCGCCGAATTTCAATTGTGACAACCAGACATTTGAAGGGTAGCTGGCGACATGAGCTTGCTCGGTCATTGCTACAAGCGTTAGCTCAACATTAGCTCTACCGCTAAATAGGCCTGAGTCGATTTTTTGGTCAACGTAACCTTGGGCTCTAGCTCGGTAATTTACCTTATCACCTTGGTCGTCAAAATAGACGATACCGTGTTCGTTTGAGAAGCGCGTTAGTGCCGTATCCGAGGGGTTAGTAACGCCATTGGGTGCATAGCCATCATCACTGAGATCGGCCGATACCTTCTCTACCTTGGTACGTGTCACCATTACTTGCGCAAGAGGTTGTCCTGCTTGGTCCTTAAATGCAAAGGTAATGGCATGGCTATACGCCGAGTGCAAAGCTAAGGCGGCAATAAGGACCGAGACGATATAGCGTATTAGCATTTCGAAGACTCCAAGTTTATTCTAATCATTGTGTGGTTTGTTTCTGAGGCCAGCTGAATAGAACTTGTCTTGCCAGTCATAGCATTCGAAATCAGCCAGTATGTTGGTTTCTTTGCGATGCTTGAGCTGTTGTCTGAGCTGTATCTCGCGGATTAGTTTTGCGTTGGGGGATATTTCAGCCATTCACTTTAAGTTTATAAAACTCCTCCCAAGGCGCAGATCCTCTGTCCTTGTTGCAGCCAAAACATGCAAGCACAGCTTTGTCCCTCTCCTGGCCGCTGGTTTTCCTGTTTGCTAAGGGATGGCCCTTTGGGAATAAATGATCAAATGTTGCCATGCTTCTTTGTGGTTTATCAAGCATGTTGTTTGCTGGATAAATATCTACGCGGCAATAGAAACGCTTACCGTCTTGCCTTATCATCTTCTTGTCGAAACGGCTAAGTATGCGTGGCTTACTCATCATCACTCCAAAACTTTTCATACTTGATAAAAATCACAGACACAACAGCCATCACCAGCCAGAATATGGCGCCGTATGTATTACCACGTGTCAAGTCTATATAGCCTAGTGCAAGACTTGTTGCGAACCATACCATTTCCCATTTAACAAATTTACTCATCATCGCCCCTCTTCAACGCAGCCAACTCAGCCTCAAGCTCTTCGGTCGTGGCGTTCTCTAAATCCAATGTTAGTGATTTCTTCTCGTTGAATGACTGCACAGTGATATGCTTGCCAATTAGCTCCAGCCCCTTAGCGGCGCCGGAGGCATCAAACTTGAACAGCTTGTTGCCATGCTCATCCTCATCCTGCACCCAGTCCTTGCCTTGGCGTACCATAACAGGGCTCGCTTCGCTCATACAGCGCTCGTGTAGCTTGACTGACTGCTTGAGTACATACTCAGCATCAATCTTCACGACTTGTGAGCGAGCAGCCTTTGCCTCATCAATCTTCTCCTTCACCTTAACATTCGCTAACAGCCTCGATCCAGCGGCCGTAGCCGTCTTCGCGCTGTAGCCTGCACGGATACAAGCCTTACTGGCACATAAGTCTATCAGATACTCTTCGACGAACAATTTCTGTTTTGGTGTAAGTTTCTTTTTCATGTGTTAACAATAAACCAATGTTGAACGCCAATCAATGATAATAACAGCCAATGAATTGATTTCACCTATTATCCAATGATATCAACCACTTACCTATTTAAATCCTTTACATGAATTTAATTCAGCCCGAATTATCCTTTAAAAACAGTATTTTGGAATTAAATGAATTAAATTCGCTTTTTTCTAGAGAAAAGGAAGCTCTTATCATATGGAAAGTCTAAGAGAGAAAGGGGGTGTATATATATATAATAATAAATAATAATAATATAATAATAAATAATTGT
>JAESTB010000426.1 GCA_016763815.1 Arenicella sp. | reverse complement strand
TAATTTTCACCAAGGCGTTGATCAAATTACACAAGTCTGGTCAAATTTTGAATTGCACCATGTGTTCTACGCTGATGCCAAAAATTTACTTAAGCGCATCAGTCATTGGCTGTGGGCAAATTTAGGGCCGGGCAATCGACACAAGGGCCCAGGTTCGATTTTGGATAACCAGCCATTACGTGAACTACTTGGCAAATATATCGACTTCAGCAACATTGATAAGTCTATTGAAAATGGCGAATTGCACGCCTACTGCTTAACCGCATGCAGCTATACCTCAGGTGAGTCGACCACTTTCTATGATGGCGCACGGAGTATTCAAAATTGGAATCGCACGCACCGTGAAGGCGTACGTGAGAAAATAAGCATTGACCATTTGATGGCCTCATCGGCAATACCGGTTTTATTCCCGTCGGTAAACTTAGGTTATGAACACTATGGTGATGGCTCAATGAGACAGACGTCACCAATCAGCCCAGCACTTCATCTTGGCGCGGAAAAAATATTAATCATCGGTTTGCGTATGGAAAAAGAGCTCGGACCGCCAGAACCCCCGCGCTATCGCCCGTCATTAGGACAAATCTCAGGCTATGTTCTGGACACGTTATTTCTCAATAGCTTGCAATCGGATATTGAACGCATGGAGCGTATGAATCGAACCTTGATCGAGGCCCAATCGGGTAACAGTGAAAAGTTAAAGGTAATAGAGCATTTAGTAATTAGCCCGTCCAAAGACATTGCTAACATCGCCATGAAGCACTTTCTTGAATTACCAAGAAGCTTTCGTATCGCGTTAAAATTTCTTGGTATGGCTAAGGCTAACAGCCGGCGCCTTATTAGCTATTTGATGTTTACTAAAACGTTTTGCCAAGAGCTAATTGATCTCGGCTACGACGACGCGATGGCACAGAAGCAACAATTGATTAACTTCTTGGAAAAATAGCGACATAGTACTCAGAGGCTCTGCCTACGTTTTGCTAGCTGAGTTTTATTCGACTAGCGGTCACGTCAGTTATCGTGTATCAACCTTTTGCCCAAGCCTACAACATCATCATCTGAATAACCAAGGGCGGCGTAGAAGGCTAATACACTGTTATTGCCCGATCGCACTTGTAGGTTTATTTTTGGACAGCCTTTAGATAATAAATCTGACTCGACTCGACACATCAATTTGGTAGCTACACCTTGACGTTGAAAATTTGGCGATACCGCTAAGTAATTGATCCAACCTCTGTGACCCTCATAGCCACCCATCACCGAACCAACAATAACCTCATTAAATGTCGCCACAAGTAAAAGCTGAGGATCAACTTCTAACTTGCGCTGAATGTCTCTACTCGGATCATTTTGCGGCGCTGTCAGCCTGACTTCCTGCCACAACGCAATCAGTGCGGCCTTGTCACTATTACAAAAAGGTCGAATATTGATAGCCATTGATAATGCTCGAAATTGCTTATATTGTGAGCATAATAGCACTACTAAAACACCATGACGGGAGATGAAAATTGAAAGACTTAACATTAATAGACCCGCTGTTGAGTATTGGGCAAATTGCCCGCAATGTGAAGAGCCTAGAAAAATCAGAACAATGGTATCGCCAGGCCCTAGGTTTAGATCATCTATACACTTATACAACAATGGCTTTTTTCGACTGCCAGGGAGTGCGCCTGATGCTGAGTCAAAGCGATGACGATCTAAAGCACGAGTCAATTATTTACTTTAACACTAAGGATATTCACGCCGAGTTTGATCGTTTGCAACAACGAGGCATCGAGTTCAGTCATGAGCCACACAAGATTCACCAACACCAAGATGGTTCACAGGAATGGATGGCATTTTTTACCGATTTGGAAGGCCGCCCACTTGGACTAATGTGTACTTATAAGGCCGATTAACATTACAACGTTGAGCTCTTTATAAAGGTAAACGCAAGCCTTCAACGGCAATATTATAGCCCTTTGCCCTCACCAGTTGAGACTCTTGGCTATCTGCCTGTAACAACGGATTAGTGTGATTCATATGGATAAACCACACTTTATTTTTTTGCTCCGGCAATAGTTTATCCAGCAAACTCATACTCTCCGTTACTAGCGGATGAGGCACTTTAGACATGTCTCTACCTGGCAATTCACCGTCGCCAAAGAAGGTGGCATCAATCAACGCATAGTCAACCGATCTCAGCAACTCCGATAAATCAACACTCCACTTTGACCATTTGTCGATATCAGGAATAAAAATCGCTGACTTATTCGGGCCATCAATTCGATAACCAACGGTCTCGGAAAATTCATCTCGATGTGGCACTAGAAACGGCGTGACGTTAAGCGAATCAAGCTCAACAGCATGCTGGTTTTGTAAATGCTTAAGAACAATATTCTGGTAGCGTAATAGCTGGCTCCAAGGTCCATTGGTCTTCAAAAATGACTGCATTCTCGGCATGCTGTAAACAGCAATTTTATCAGCGCCCATCGCCTCATGACCAAAGAACATTAGGCCCGCGTAGTGGCCAATGTGGGCATGAGTAACAAACACTCCTGCAAGGCTATAACGGTCACTCGGCGCTTGCTGCTCCAAGGCGAATAACTGCGACGGCAAATCTGGAGTCGCTTCGAACAAGTACTTTCGATTTGCTAGCGGGTCGATTAAGCCCAGAGAAGTCGCCCCACGACGCAAGGACGGCTCCCGCCAACCTAGTAAGCAATGTGGCTGATAACAGCCAGCTTGTGGGTAACCAGCATCTTGCCCTACCCCTAGCACGTAGATATAGGGCGCTTCGGACTCTTCAGCGTGTGTGTTTGAGATTGCGCCTCCCAAACTGCTTAGAAATAATAGGATAAAAATCTTCTTCAAAACTCGATCTCAGTTACTTGGCAAGCTTATAAAGTCGCTCAAAGTTACCTTGACTAAAGCCATTCAGTCGTTGGTCGCCGATTAAAATTACTGGCACGCCAATTCCGCCAATTCGATCATATTGACGCTTTGCAAAGCGATCTTTTTCAATGTCGTACTCTTTATAGGCCATTTTATTGGCTGCGAAATACGCTTTAGCCTTCTTACAATAGCCACACCAAGAGGTTGTGTAGATCACAATTTCGGGTTTGCCTGCATTGGCAGGCGACGGCGTAGCCTCAGAGCTGACTGGAGCTTTAACTTTGTTACCTTTTTGATTTACCGGAACTCGCTCGCCAAAATGAGTTTTACCATCGGCATCTTTCCATTTATATATTTGCGCCGAGGCCGTCTGCCAAGCCAGCGCACACACGAACAGAATAAATAACGCCTGAATTATTCTACTAACTATCATCTATCATCTCCCTCGTGCTCAACTATTACAAAGCCATCTATGGTTAAACTATAACATCATCGCTATTGCCGAGGCAGCGGTCATTGCAATGACAAACCAACGAAACCCGACCTCGGGAATTCTCTTGACAATACTAATACCCAAAACTGCACCAATCGCGATTGCGGGTATTAATACAATATCCAGCCGTACAGTATCCCAAGTAATTGTTTCCCACACCCATATATGAAATGGCACTTTCAACAGGTTAATGATCAAGAAAAACCAAGCAGCGGTGCCTATAAATTGATTTTTCGGTAGCTGCATTGACAGTATATACAAGGCCATAACGGGGCCGGCTAGATTACCAACCATGGTAGTAAATCCACCAGCGATCCCAATGGCTGCGACGAACCAGAATGAATCGGGAATATCGGCTTTGGTATTTTTTTCACGCCATATCATTATCGTCAATGAAACAAAAATAATGACAACCATCGAGTGAGCAAACACCGTCTCGTTGATCACATTGCCTGTAACAGTACCTAAGATCACTCCGACAAAGGCAAATGGGATCAGCTTTTTGAGGTGCTGCCAATTAGCATGTTTATTGTAGTAATAGACACCAAATAAATCGGCAAAAATCAAAATTGGCAACATCACACCAGTAGAACCCTTAGCACCGAACACTAGAGCCAACATAGGCACAGCTATCATGCCCGAGCCTTGGACGCCAGTTTTAGCCATCCCTACCAGCGCCGCTACAGCAAGCAATAAGCCAAGCTCAATAAGTGTAAAACTAAAAGAGGCAATTTCGAATACCATATAAACTTAAATTCCGTAGGCTTATGCAACAAGGCTATTAATGCAGCGTCATAGCAAAGGTTATATAGTATTCGAAATTGCCTCTTTTAGTTTGAACACCGACTGAAATTATTATCACTCGATATGCCAGATAAGAAAATACCAGCGCCGCCAGAGAAACCAACCGCAAACGAATGCTGTGGCAGCGGCTGCGTACCTTGCATCTATGATTACTATTACGACGCTTTGGATAAATGGCATCAGCAGTATGGCGAAACCTTAGCTGAAACTTCGGCCGAAACAGCGCAGCAAGAATAAGCTAAAATCAAAGACTAAAATGATCTGTTTTTGAATCGGCTTGAAACCACCTCCCTGAGTTGTTGAGTAGAGCTTAGAAGAGTTAGCAATAGTCGCCTTTCAGGAGTACCAAAACATCGTTATGCGTTTTCTACCTAAATTTCCAGAAGATAAATATCTTCGTGAGCAGATAAGGCTAATTCAGGAAAATTTCATTCCTGGGCACTTCGGTTTTTTGTCTATATCAGCCGTGGCCGCGATCATAATTTATTTGGATACGTCGAGCCTTGACCCTCTAATATGGTTGGCCTGTGTATCTATATTGGGCACGGCCTCTTTGATCAGGCACCTATTTTTTCAGAAGCCGTACTATGATAACCCTCGCGAAAAGGCGAATATCGGTGTTATTTCAGTTCTAATTTACGGTTTAATGTGGGGCTATTTATCACTTAAATATATACCTGACGCCTCAGCCACTGTAGCGATAACTATCAGCATAATTTCCAGCGGTCTGGCCGCAGGAAGTGTATCGATGCAGGCCAGTAGCTTACCCACGTTTATCGGCTTTACTTACCCAAACGTGTTGGCGCTAAGCCTAGGATTTTTTCTCAGAGATGAGCCGATTTACGCGGCCTTTGGTGTTGGCTGCATTCTGTTCTTAGCCTCTATTACTTGGTTCGCGATGACCACCGAGGCTGGCGTTCGAGCGTCTATCGACTTACGCTTTGAGAACGATGAGCTAATCAAAGATTTAACCACCGCACTAAATCAAACCGACGATGCTAATCGAGCGAAGTCAGTATTTTTAGCATCAGCCAGTCATGACCTACGCCAGCCCCTACATGCACTCGGCTTGTTAACGGAGACCCTAGCTACCACCGACATGAACGCAAAACAATCGGAACTCCAGACCTACATGATGTCGGCGATCGACTCTACTCGGGCAATGCTCGACTCATTACTTAACATTTCAAAGCTTCACTCGGGCGCTATTACGGCAATACCTAAACCGTTTTTAATTGCGCCATTACTTAATAAACTCGAAGACGAACTGACTCAGACGGCGGATGAACAAGGCCTAATATATCGAACCAAAGGATGCATTGCTGCGATTGATTCAGACCCATTAATCGTCGAGTTAATCCTTCGAAACCTGATCGCCAATGCGCTTCGCTATACTAAAAAAGGCGGTGTGCTAGTTACTTGTAGAAAGCGAAAGCTCAATTATCTAGCGATCGAGGTTTGGGACACTGGCATCGGCATTGAAGACGATGCCGGTGATACAATTTTCGAAGAGTTTCTACAGCTCAATAACCCCGAGCGCGATGGCCAAAAAGGTTTCGGTCTCGGACTCTCTATCGCACAAGGGTTAGCCGAAACACTTAACAGCAAAATCACCTTTAAGTCAGTCGCTGGTCGAGGTTCAGTATTCCGCTTTCAATTACCCAAATCAGATGCCGTGGTCATCGAAGATCTACCCTCGCATATTGAACCATCTCGCTTCGACGGACTAACCGCGTTGCTTGTCGACGATAACAAGCGTATACGAGATATTATGCAAGCATTAATGCAAACTTGGGGCTTTACCGTGGTGTCAGAAGAGACCGCCGAACAAGCAATTGAAACACTCGGAGCGCGCCCTGCCGATGTGCTATTAGTTGACTACCGCTTACGCGAAAACCGAACTGGTCGCGAGGCGATAAAAGATATTCGAGCACATCTACAATGCAAAGTGCCGGCGATAATCATCACCGGAGACACTACTGCCGATCTGGTCAATGAAGCCCATTCTTTAGATGCACTATTACTACACAAACCGGCGTCGGCCTGTCAATTACAGAGAATGCTACAGCGCTTATTAATATAGTTACTACCCTCGCCAGCAACACAGTTCGCACACCAAGACTACCGTAGCATGAGCGGCGTCAAACTCTTGGGCAATTTAAGCCAGCGCTAAGCTACTTGGCTAATCAACGATACAAAAACCTGCGGACTTCATTTGCGCACCTATATCTTCAAACGCCGCAATTAACGCTTGATGAGTATCCACCTTCGAGGTTCGATAAGAGCTCATTTTCTGTCTCGCCTTTATCTCTCGAGTCGTGGTTTTTAGTAGCAATGCTAAATCTAGAGTGACAGCGTGCTCTGAGTCCGACACACCGTTAAACATCTGACCTTTAATCTCCAAAGTAGGATAAACACGTTTGGCAAAGCGATGAGGTTGAACAAGAGTGTAACCACAGGAATTAACCATCGACCGAAAGTAGGGCTTTATGTCCGTAAATTTACCATCAAGCTCAAGGACGATACCGCCAGGGTTTTGTCGTTTTCGATAGGCCTCGAGCTGTTTATCTATCTTTTCTCTCGCCCGCGCTTTGTCTTCTAGGTCTTGGAACATTAATCTCGCTTGACCGGCAAACTCTCCATTCGGAAATTTCGCCAAGTAAACGCTTAAAGCATCAAGAGTTGGGTTCGCGTTAGCTTGATTCCACAAAGACCGATCGGTTTCTATTGGCTCAGGCGCTACTGGTACGGCCGCTTTTGCCTGTTCAATAACCTCCACTACAGCCGCCTCCGACGTGTTTTGATTCGCAGCAAGCCCTTGTGAATTAGCACAGAACGTCATTAACATCAGCGCGCTGCTAACGAGGGGTAAAAGCAATTTAATCATATCTTGGAACCTCACGCTCCATTACACGGCATGTATAGCGCCGATAAACCATTGAAAATAATACTCTATTTTCAAATTTTTAACTAGATCACAGAACAATTCGCAACTAGAAACGACTAGGTCACCGCGAAAGAAGGTAGTCATCTTTGGCGATTAGCTTTCTGATTATGGTCTAAAATAGGCTGATGTCCGACCCTATTTTCATCTTTGTGGTTTTTGCTCTAGTGCTATCGGCCTTTATTAAAGGCTCTCTCGGCATGGGCTTTTCGACTATTTGTTTGGCGATATTAGCCAATATCATTGAGCTAAAGACCGCCATTTCAATTGTAGTTCTGCCATCGTTACTATCGAACGCGATGGTCATGATCGAGGCTGGAAACTTGAGAATCAGTCTCCGGCTGTTCTTCACCATGATACTCGCGGGTATACCGGGTATGGCGATCGGCCTACTGTTTTTACGACAAAGTGACAATACCGTGTCTGTTTTAATATTGTCTATAGTACTTATACTATATGGGTGTTGGGGCTGGGCAAATCATGAATTTAGAATTGCTGATAAGCTCATCCCCAAACTCAATCCCGTTATAGGCTTTGCAACCGGAATAGTAAACGGCGCAACTGGATCACAAATCTTTCCAATAATGCCCTACCTACTGTCCTTGAACATCAGCAAGGACGTATTAGTACAAACAATAAACCTATCGTTCACCCTTAATAGCCTCATCATGTTGGTTTTTTTATACAGCATGAATACCTTCGATGCCAATTCAATGGTTACGTATTCACTCGGAATAATCCCAGTCGCGATAGGTGTCTGGCTTGGTGGTAAGGTGCGTAAGCAAATACCCGAAACCCGTTTCAAAAGAATGGTAATGATTTTAATCGTAACGCTAGGCTTATTATTACTCGTCAGCTAATTTATAGTTCGGCGATAAAAGTTCAACGATTAAAGGGTCTCTATCGACAATTTACGTCACACATTCAGTGCATATCAATTTACTAATAATCAGAGCTAAACCTAAGTTTCCCTGGCCAGAGCCATATGACATTAGCAAAAGCTCAATAATCTTGCCTATGCAGCGCGAGCCTTAAGCACGTATGAGAAGGAAACTCTCGAACTATTTCCAATTTGTCATATCAGCCAGAAAAACTAAAGCCAATGCTAATCTGCCTACATGAGAACTATTCTAGAATACCTCCGCTTAGGCCTATTTGTCGGCGGCGCACTGATTGGGGTGCAAATACCCAGTTTCGTGGAACAATATGGGCATAGACTAGAATCACACTTATTAGAATCTAAAACTAGTCTTGAAGGATTCCAGCTTGATGCCGATAAGTATTTTGATGGCGATATCGAAAACCTTATTCAGCACTATGCAAAAAATGCCGACCCCGTGATTAACGATGGGGGCGAAAGTATCGCAAGCCTGAACTCTCGCTCACAGTTCCTACAAAGATCGTGGGCCGAGTTTAACGCTGGCTTCCAGCAACGATATTGGCATGCTTTCGTATCACCGGTTAACACAATCCGTGCTGAAACATGGGCGGGCTTCGATTTCGCAGTAAGGCTGGATGTCTCCGCTATTATATGGGCACTGAGTTTAGGCTTTATTTTATCGGCCTTAATCGAATTCTTTTTACAACTCGTCGGCATCGTTATAACTTCCCTCAAGAGTTCACTCGTAGCTACGCGGCCGAAGAGCAGTTCGCGATCAACTAAAAACAAGCAACGTGCGCCCACCATGAATACTGATGCTCGAGACACTGATGCTCGCTTGGCGAAGGTAGCCGAAAACAAATAACTAATGTCTTCGTTATCGCTACTTTCCCTGCTAGGCGGCTAGTCACCCAGACTAAGTTTGCCTGTTTTGCCTAGCATTACGTAGCTGCAAACTAGCCGATATTTATACGTAAACAATACATTACTGAAAGACCACCTTGATATGAAAGATCAACTACAGCACGAAATGGGCCACAATATTGACCCTACTGCAAAGCAGTTTGCACAGTTTGAAAATTTACCTCGCAATACACCTATCATGATGCTCAACCTTATCGAGCTTAATGAACAAGCAAATTATAAAGATGGCCGAGCCGCAACGGGCGCTGAAGCTTACAAGAATTACGGTAAGGAAAGTGGGCCGATTTTCGCCAGTGTTTCGGGAACAATTTTATGGAGGGGTGAGCCCGAATGCGTACTTATAGGGCCAGCAGAGGAACATTGGGATATCGCGTTTATCGCGCACTATCCAACGGCTGACGCCTTTTTAAAAATGGTGACTAATACTGAATACCAAGCAATCCTATTTCATCGCCAAGCGGCGGTTAAATCTAGTCGCCTTATACGTATGGACCCAGCAAGTGACAGTACAAACTTCTCTGAATAGATTAAACCCTAAATAAGTTAAACTTAGTTCGCCAGTCCCTGAGCTATACCTAAATTAGGGCTCATGTTAGAACCCCGTCTCGGCAAAATAACGTTTGAAAAATAGCCTTTAGCTAGCTTTGGTCCTCAGCACACTTTTGAGCAACGGCAACAGCATCGGTTTGCGCTGACGTATCGCCTGCGGCTGTCTTTGCCATCAATGATTCATAGTCGGTATTTTCAACGGTACATTTACAAATTTGAGTCATCGACTCACGCTGTGCTTCCGGAGCTTGCGAGGCCTGAGCATCACATGCCTTCATCGACATTTCTTGAAGTTGAGCGGCGTCTTGAGCGAAGGTAGTCGCTGAGCCTAGTGATGCCGTCACAACAGCCAATAATATAATCAACTTTTTCATAATTTTTATTGAGTAGGTTTTTGTAGGATTAACGACAATAGCATGTGGGAAAGAGCTCGGCATTAAGCTTTCGTTAGCTAAAGTAACTATTTTTAAGGCGTTTATGGAAACACTTGATCGAGGCTAAATCGCTCAAACGGAAGCTTAGGCGCTTGGCTCAGCAACACCATTTTCTGAGCAACTTTCGCACCATGAATAGGCCGATAGCGACGCAACATAGGCAGCTTACAAATGACCGGAAGCACCTTACTTGCCCAGCCCTCAGCTCTGCGAGATTGCTCACGCTCGCCAAGTAAAAGCGATGGCTGTAGAATACTGATATGTTGAAAAGCCAGACTTTGAACCTTCACTTCGAGTTCGCCTTTCATCTTCAAGTATGCATTTAAGCTTCGTTGCTCGGCTCCGCTTGATGACACTAAAAGATAATGACTCACTCCCTGCTCAGAGGCAATTCGCGCCGCGGTGTACTGATGGTCTAAATCGACCACTCTTTGAGCGGCAATAGAACCGACCTGCTTAACCGTGGTTCCTAAACAGGAGAACAATATATCGCCCGCGAAGAGATCTTCATGATCACCTAGGTGATCAAAATCGACTACATGATTTTCAACTTTTTCAGAAGCGTATTCTATTGGTCGTCTGGTGATCACCACGACTCACCTAACGTGCTCGGCTTCGGCCAATAATGTAACCACGTTTGAGCCAATTAAGCCTGTCGCTCCGATGACAATTGCGGTTTTGTTTACGCTAATTTTTTTCATCCAATTAATTTAGCACTGAGGCCGTGTTAATTACAAGTAAACGGCTAAACACAACAATTTAACTAACGGTCTAATTAACAATGGCCCTTACATAAGGGCCATTGTCATAACTAAGTATTAATTAACTAGGTATTGATTAACCAATCCCTAATTAACTAAGTCCCAATTTAATAGATTTCTACTAAATTAGTTCGGTTGATACTTAAAGCGCAAATAACCGACCGTGCCGGGAATATCATGCGACACTAAACTCACCCCTACCAAACTGGTATTTAATACTGGCGGCTCTTCGTCAAACACGTTGTTAAAGCCTAGAGTAATGGTAAGCGCATCTTCAGCAAACGATGGAGTATAACTAAGCTGCACGTCGGTGAATAAAGCTGAGTCCAGCGTTTCACCGTTCGAGGCTTCCATATCGTCAACATAACGAAAAGTCATTGAACCAGTCCAACGATCAGAAATAGAACGCCAGCCAACAGTCGAGGTTGCACGAAGTTCAGGAAAGGCTCTCTCGAATGTTTCGCTAGTATGTGTTCCAGCCCGATCTGTTGCCGTCTCAGAGCCATCAGGGTTTGGCGTCCGTTCGATATATTCGTCTAATAAAGTCGCATTAAACCGAGAGCTGAAAACCCCCATGCTGGTGTCGTTTGAAGTGAACGCGACACCAATATCGTAACCAGAAGATTCGATCGAGCCGATATTTTGCAATTGGTTATCAACTAAGCTAATCCGGCCGGCCGAGGTTCGTTGCACTGCGTTGCAAAAACCAGGATCTGCAGTATTAACACAAGAGGTGATTAAATCGCCTGGGCTGCGGCCCTGAACAGCATCATCAATATCTAGGTCATAATAATCAGCGGTAAAAGAGATATTGCTAGCCCAAGTCACATCAGGGCTAAAGGCAAAACCTGCGGTAAAGCTGTCTGACGTTTCGGCCTTCAAATTTACATTACCACCTGAGCGGGCATTGAGCTGTGGATTAGTTTGAGCCAGCCCTGCTGCCACACCAAATGACGCACAATTATCAATAATGTTCTGAGGTTGCGCTGAGTCACGACCACCATTAGACGAACCTAATTGTCCTAGATAGTCTGCACATGGGTCGGTGAAGGTGAAATCTTCTCGTGCTGCGCCGCCAAATAGTTCACCAATACCGGGTGCTCTAAAACCAGTTGACACCGTGCTGCGTAGCGAGAAAGCATCATTAACCTGCCATAGTAAACCAGCTTTATAAGTACTCTCACTGCCAGATGTACTGTAGTCAGACGAACGTAAAGCTAGGCTCGCTTCTAGGCCCTTAGCAAAACTAGCATCTCTCACTAACGGAATACTTAACTCGCCATAAATTTCAGTAACGTCGAATTCGCCCCGAGTAGAACCAGCGGGAATACCGGCTGTCTCGCCTCGTTCGGCAATCGGGTCGGCGCTAAAACTGCCTTCTTGATCTCGATACTCAAGACCCGCAGCAAAGCCAACGTCACCCGCTGGGAGGGTAAAAATATCGCCGGAGATATTGAAGGCCAGATCGAGTAACGTCTGCTTACTTGAGTCACGTTGCGTATACGTTACAAAGTCCAACATTTCTTGAGTAAACGAGCCTTGTCCATCAGGCCCTTGCCCACCAAAGAAATTAAATGGCACACAACCTGGTGTTGCTGCACACACCGCAGGATCTCCTAAGGCTATTTGAAGGTTCAATGCGTTATGAGAGTTTTGCTTATCTTGTTTACCCTTATTATCGCCATAACCGACCGTAGCATCCCAGTAGAAAGTGCGATCACCGGCGTCAAATCTACCTTCTAGACCGGTACTCAAAAATAAGGTTTCGGCTTCCTGAGAGAATAAGCGAGGACCAGACTCTATTGGACGGCGACCAAAAAATTCAAGGTTGCCATTGGCTACCGACAAGTCGACACCAAAAGGGTTAAACGGATTTAATCGAGAAACGCTAAAATTATTGGTTATGTCTGTACCGCAACCATTACCTAGGCAAAGCGGTTCAGGAGCGCCACGTGTATCTGATTCTCGTTTTGTATAAGACGCCTTGAAGAATAGATCTAGGTTATCGTTTATCTCATGGCTGATATGAGTATAGAGATTAAATCGCTCATTCGGCGTACGTAAATAATTGAACTCTTGGCCGTTGTAATTGAATCTATCATCGGCCGAGAAAGAATGAAAGTCTCCGCCATTGGCATCACCGGCGACAAAGGTGGGAACATTCCCGCTGCCATCGTTAAGAGCTCCAGTATTGAGTGCCATATCCTGAAAATCAAAGTT
>JAESTB010000031.1 GCA_016763815.1 Arenicella sp. | reverse complement strand
TGCTAACTCGGAAGCCGCTTAGATCAAACCAGACTGAGAAATTTCAAGATCTTAGACCAGCCCGTACAACACCATGATAAATCTCTGGCGATTATCGCTTGCGTGATCAAGGCGACATTGATTATGCTGGCTTTCGATGCCATATTTTATAGTTAGAGGTCACCGTTGGATAATTTGAACTACCCTAGAGACATGATTGGCTACGGTGAAAACCCACCAACGGTGACCTCTAACTATAAAATATGGCATCGAAAGCCAGCATAATCAATCTCGCCTTGATCACGCAAGTAAAAGAATAAACTACACTAGTCAACCGCTAAGAAAAGCGTATTTGAGTACATAAAAATCTTTACAGTCGGCTATGACGGGAATCCCTGTCTGTCTCTTTTTGGTTTCACATTCTCGTACTCTATTCGGTTTCAAAATTAATACGATTAAATCAGTGAAGCAGTTGTTCACTATAAGTACGACTACGAGGACCGGCAGGATAACCCTTGATAATGCTGAGGTCGCGTAGTTTATTTCTTATATTCACGCGTAAAAATTGGCTGTGACATTAGCCATAAACGGCAGCATTAATCATTAAACCATTGATTTATATGCTTCTTAAGATGGGTGTCCCGGTTATATCTTCAAGTTGGGCGCTTTTGAAGACTTAGATGCAATGCATGAAAAAATCAAAGATTGGCCAGGCGTTGAAGTTCAATTCTCTCCTGCGCCGGTCGGAGAAGGGCCAGCTAAACATATGATATTTTACGAGCCAGGTGGTATTCGCATTGAATTTATAGTTGTCCCTGAGTAGTGAGTTCTCTAAGCAAAGTCATGATGGTGGGGGAGAATTTTTAGTTACAATTGAGTCTGCCCTTTTTAACTGTCGCTCTTGATTGACTAATTTTTCACCTAGAACATGACAAATGCCAGCCGTGAACTGAAGCAAGGCTTGCTCAATCGTGCGCTCGGGATCATGCATCTCAGAGAGTCCCCAGCCAATATTGAGCCTAAAACAATCACCATATAATTTTCGTGTGGTGAATTGAGCGCCGAAGCTAATATCAACTTGAACCGCATCGGTAACTGTTCGCAGTTTGATCTCGTCCAAACCAGGAATCTGTACCCAAAGGACTAGCCCTCCATTTGGCGCACTAATAGCCGAACCTTCCGGTAAATTTTGCAATAGTAAGTGTCTATAAGCACAAACATTGGTTAACATTATCTTCCGAATGGATTGAAGATGTTTGCGGTATTGCCCGGAATTGATAAAGTCGGCCAAGCTGGCCTGCATCAGACTATTTTGACCGAGGCGCTCAGTTCTGCATACATCGACACAAGCCTGCAGATATCGACCCGCGGAGCACCACCCTATTCGTAATCCACTGGCTAAGGATTTTGATACCGAGGAGCACCAAAGCACATAGCCCTTGGTGTCCCAATATTTTATTGGTAATGG
Source organism: Arenicella sp. (assembly GCA_016763815.1). Taxonomy (GTDB): domain Bacteria; phylum Pseudomonadota; class Gammaproteobacteria; order Arenicellales; family Arenicellaceae; genus Arenicella. The sequence goes on along the minus strand of JAESTB010000031.1, from coordinate 2,567 downwards.
AAAGATATTGTCGTATCCCAATTCGCTGTAAATATCGTCTTCGATGATCGGCACCCGATATTTGTTAGCCAGTGCAGCAAGCTTCCGCTTTTGCGTGATAGACAGGCTGATGCCATGCGGGTTCATAAAGGAGCTACTAAACAGAGCCGCTTTAATTTCTTTGTTTTTGAGTTTCTGTTCAAGCTGCTGCAAATCTATTCCGTCAGAATTACACGGTATTTCAACCACCCTGCGGGACATACTTGACAGCAGCGTGAGCAAACCGTTAAAGCATGGCGAACTAATTGCAACCGCATCTCCCGGCTTTGTGGTGACCAATAAAGCCGTTCGTACCGCATCCATACAGCCGCCGCTGATGAATAGGTCATCCGCGGTCAAAGGAAATCCATTGCCGCTAAAGTGTTCAGCTATTGCTCTTCGCAGTTCGTGGATACCTTGAGGGTCTGCGTAGGTATGTAAAAATTGATCGCCCGATTGCGTCGTTCGCTTGATGCTTTGCTTCAACGATCTAAGCGGAATATTGGAGGGGCATAGCTGGCTGACCCCGAAAGGGCCAGATATGAATTCTCCATTTTCATAGTTGCGAGAATAGTCGCCGGATTTAAATTTAGTTGATATGCGTCTTGAGCTACTACGAAATTGTGGTAAGTCTGGAACGTTGCCCTGACTCAAAGGTGTCGAAACAAAGAAACCTGATTTCGGGTGAGTCACAACCCACCCCATTTGTTCGAGACTGCGGTAGCTGTTCAACGCAGTGGTCATGCTGACATCCAACTGTTTTGTTAATTTCCTTAACGATGGGAGGCGTTGACCAAGGGTTAGCTTTTGGCTTTGTATGTCAGTGATGATCTGCTCAGCAATGGCTTTGTATTTCATAAAGAATAATCACCGTATATTAATATCTGTACTCTCTTTTATAATTATAATTGTATCTGTTATTTATTTAGAATCAATCGATAATAAGTAAACTCATAGACATTTTATTTTGTACCGGAAGACTATTTCATGACCACAAAAGATATTTTCATCAGCTTGGCTCTTATGTGTCTATGGGGCTTTAATTTCTCCGTAATCAAACTGGGTGCGATGCAAGTAGACCCTATATTACTTACTGCATTGCGTTTTACCTTCGCTATTATTCCAGCCATTTTCTTTGTTCGCAGACCCCCTGAAGCGATTGGCTTTTTATTCGCCTATGGACTTATATTTGGTTTAGGTGTGTGGGGCATGATGGTCTGGTCGATCAACCTTGGTGTGTCAGCAGGCATGGCGGGCTTGCTGATGGACATGAGCATCATATCGAGTTTAGTTTTGGGCTATATATTATTTAAAGAAGCGATAACCCTCAACAAGATCTTTGGTGCGGTTCTCGCCGTGAGTGGTCTGCTTGCTAGTCTGGCACTTACCGATGGTTCTGTTCCGTTGAGAGCATTGCCGCTTACTCTGATCGCCGCATGCAGTTGGAGTTTGATGTCGGTAGTGGTTAAAAAATCTAAAACTCAACATGTTTTTGCATTTAGCGTGTGGGGAATGCTATTTGCCCCTTTGCCGCTAGTTCTGTTTGCCTATGCCTTCAACGGCACTCAACCTTTCCTGGATTTACCGTCGCAGCTTAATTCACAAGTCTGGTTTTCAATTTTATTTCAAGCGTACCCAACTACACTATTGGGCTACTGGATCTGGAACAAACTAACCGTCAAATACCCTTTGTCAACAATGGCTCCATTCACGTTATTAACACCCATTTTTGGCTTAATCGGCAGTATCATATTTTACAATGAGGGCGTCACGCCTATGAAGCTCTTGGCCTACGCATTGATATTAGGCGGCTTGCTTGTGAGTCAGTGGCCGCCGAAGAAAGACCAGGCTGTCATGAGCTACTCGGGGAAACGTCCATGACAGCCAAGAGCGGGATACGTTGTTACTCGGAGATGAGGCGGCGTTGTATGCGGATGCGGCCTATGGTTCAGAAGCAACCCGAAACAAATTAGCTCAATTAGGAATTAGGAATCAGCTTCAACGTAAAGCTTATCGAAATAAGCCGTTATCGTGCGCCGATCAAATTCGTAATAAGGTAATTGCGGTAACGAGAACGCCTGGTATCAACTAGGGACAGACCACAGTTTAGAGGTGATTTCGTCGAGGGCGGCGACTAACTCGAATTATTCTCTCGGCTCAGAAAGGTTTAGGGCCGAGACCGAAGAGGCTCTGGGTAGAAGAGTTGGTCCGGGAATCCCTGGTAGGCCGCGGTCATAGCCGAAACTGTGGTCTGTCCCCAATTGTTCATTTAAAAGATATTATAAAGAGATTTGACCCCTAATTATGGGTAAGCAGGTCATTCTCACCAAGAACTTGATCAGCTTGAGCTGCCGTCACTGGCTTCCTTCTCGCAACCGTGACTACCGAGGCAACGCCTTGGTCAGCAAGGCTCGATAGGTCGTAATAGCCACAAAACCCCTTATCGCCTAAGAAAATATCACCCTCGTTGAAGTGATTCCATTGCCTGCGTAGCAACGGAATTTCACTACTTTTCTTATTCCCCAACTCATAACTTGAAAGCATTCCAG
>JAESTB010000425.1 GCA_016763815.1 Arenicella sp. | reverse complement strand
GGGCTTCGACTTCGGTTTGCAGCTCGGCCAGGCGAAAGTGAATCACCTGCTGGTCCAACAGCGGTTTACCGAAGGCCATGCGCTCGCGTGTATATTCGATGGTGCTGTTAATGCAGGCCTCCATGCCTTTGAGTCCGCTGGCAGCCGCAAAGAGTCGCTCTTCCTGGAACTGCTGCATCTGGTAGGTGAAACCCATGCCCTCTTCGCCGATCAGGTTTTTCTGTGGTACGCGCACATCGTCAAAGAATATTTGTGCGGTATCGGAGGAGCGCATGCCTAGCTTGTCGAGCTTTTCAGAAAAAGAGATGCCCGGGGTATTGGTCGGCACGACAATCAGGGATTTACTCAGGTGCGGGTTGTCGCCACCGGTATTAGCCAGCAGGCACAGGTAATCGGCCTGGGTGGCATTGGTAATCCACATTTTGCTGCCGTTAATCACATAGTCATCGCCGTCTTTTACGGCGGCGGTTTTAATGTTGGCAACATCAGAACCGGCGTGGGGTTCACTGACGGCGATGGCGCATACTGCATCGCCAGCAATGGCTTTGGTTAGAAACTCCTGCTTGATGTAGTCACTGCCAAACTTGGCCATGGCCGGTGTCGACATGTCGGTCTGCACACCAATGGCCATGGAGACACCCCCACTGGCAATACGGCCCAGCTCTTCGGAGAAGACAATTTGGTAGCTGTAGTCCAGACCCATACCGCCGTATTCGGTGGGTTTGGCAATGCCCAGCAGGCCGAGATCACCCATTTTTTTAAACAACTCATGGGCGGGGAAGATGCCGTCTTTTTCCCACTGGTCGCAGTAGGGGTTGATCTCTTTGTCGACAAACTGAGCCACGGTGTTGCGTATCGCTTCGTGCTCTTCGGTAAATTTCATTGTTACACTCTCCAATCTTTTCTTGTAGCGGTTCTCTAATGGACAATTGCTGTTTGCAAAAGCTTCTATTTAAAAATGCTGCCTTCTTCGCCGATCACTACCACCTTCTGAAAGGCGGGGCGAGCGCGCATGCGATTCAGGTAATCGCGGACATGGGGCTTATAGTGCTCATCGATCTTCAAGGATTCACCCAGGTGCAGCGCGTAGACAATGTCGATATCAGCAATGGTAAAGCGATCGCCCACCAGGTACTCCCGACCGTCGTCCAAGTACCTGTTCAGCCTGCGCAAGCGGGCGTGAAACCATTTCATATAGTCTGTCGCCGCCCCTTGCAAGCCGCGCTCGGGCGGCTCCTGCAGGGTGTAACGGATATACACCGTCTGCGGAAAGGTCAGGGTGGCATCACTGTGGAACAGCCAGTTGATATAGTCGCCGTACTCGGGGTGGTCGGGCTTGAGGCCAAACTCATGCTTGCCGTAGCGCTCCACCAGATACAGGGGAATGCCGGAAGACTCGGTCATATGGGTTTCGCCGTCGATCATGTAGGGGATGGTACCCAGTTCGTTGACTTCGAGAAACTCGGGCTGGGTAAACCGTGGCGGGAATGTCATGACCTCCAGCTCGTAGTCCAGGCCCATTTCTTCCAGAGCCCAGAGAACCCGCAGGGAGCGGGCGTTGTGGCAGTGCCAGAGCTTGATCGTCACTTCCTTATACCCCGTACTGACGAGACGCAAGGTCGCGCATGATTTCACGATCAAAAAACCGGCGCAGTAGCGTTCGCCACTCCTCGTGCTCGGATGTCAAATACGAGTTTGTTAGTCGGGCACTGTCAAAGTCCAAGGCCATGGTATATCTCCCAATACAATCACTGTCACGAAGCACACGGAGCAAGGGCCCCGCAATCGATGTAATAGAGTAAGGCGAGGTCAGTTCTGGCGCCCATTAATGGGTGCCATTCGCATGGGATTTGGTGCCAATGGCCCAGTAACGAGGGGCCGCGAGGGTGGGCAATCCAGTGGAGGGTGAAGAATCAGCGCTGGCGATGCTCGACAGGTGACATGCCATGCAGGCCTTGAAGGCGGCCGAGAAGGAGCCCTGGTCACTGTAACCGAGCAGAAAGGCAATTTCGGTCACCGTCAAGCGTTCATCGGCGAGATATCGCAGCGCCAGGTCGGCGCGCACCTGCTGCAATACCTTCTGAAATTGAGTGTCGCGCTCGGACAGGCGCCGTTGCAGGGTGCGGCGCGACAGATTCAATGCCTTAGCGACACGGTCGATATTGCCACCGACCTGGGGCAGGAATTGGAACAGGGTCTGGCGCAACTGGTTCAGGAACACATCCGGCGGCTCTCCTTCGCTGAAGAGATGATCCACCGACAAGCTAGCCAGGGTAGAGGTCATGCCATCATAGGGGCGGGTCAGGGGATAATCTAGGCTATCTCGGGCAAAATAGAGGCAGCTGACAGGTTGATCGAAGTACAGTTTGTCACCAAAGGTGGTGCGTAGCAGTGTCAGGTCCTGCGGCTCGCTATAGCTAAAGTGTGCTTGCTGTACTGGCACCGGCAATAGACACAGTGAATTGACGATAGCCGCAGAACTGGTCAGCACCGAATCGCTGAGAAAACGCTGCTGTGCGCTCGGCTGCCACAGCGGGTGCCATTGCAGCTTGAGAAACTGTTTGTCCGCCTGCATTCGCACTTCCCCAACGTCCCCGGTAATACGCTGCATACTGGGTATCAGGTTGAGATATTGGCGAAAGGTCGTGCACACCGTAGACATATAGAGCTGCAGGTGCAGGCCATCGACATAGGAAATGCGACCGGCATAAAGCCCCAGGTCCGGCGCCTGGCTATAGTCGGCAACAAGCTCACACAGCTGAAATACTTGGGAGACTGCAAAGCGGTGTTCCGGGTCCTTAAGCAGGTGCTTGTCGATGCCCACCTTGATAAGCAGCGCACCCACCGGGGCACCCAGGTATTCGCCGGCCTGGATGATGGAACTCACCATCGGGCTGTAGAGGCTCCAATTGGGGTCGAGCTCTTGCATAAACCTGCCTTATTCCATGTTATGAGTGTTCGTTAAAGTTCGTAATCTGTGCGGTTTTGCCCCGGATATAATCCGAGAGCTTAACACGGGTACGAAATTGGTCAGTGTCGATGCGGGAACTCCGCGCGTGTTTCATAACCGTAATGGTTGAACGCTTCCAAATACTACATTCCATCCCTGGAATCGGCGTTATCAATGCCTCGGCTCTCGTCTGCAAATACGGCAATGCATCACATTTTATTAACGCGCGCGGCTTAGCCGTGAGCCTAAGGCTGACGCCTAAACTCAGCTCAAGTGGCCTAAAACATCAGATGCAGGGAATTAGTAAACGCGGTGAGCCTTATCTGCGTAAACAATTAACACATGGTGCGAGAGCCTTTTTGATGTTTTGCGAAAAGCGTGAAAACGACGCATTGTGTTGATGGGCTTCTCGAATAAAAAAACGACGTGGACACAATATAGCCGTCATCACTGTCGCCAATCAGCTTGCGAGATTGGCTTGGGTACTACTCAATAAACGTGAAATGTATAGGCCCATGCAGACCGAACAAATACCAATATGTCAGCGGAGTTGCCAAAAGCATGATGAGTCAATGGGTTAGTCCCGCCTGAGCAGGGCCTGTCGAGGACAAGGTTTGAAATAAAACCGCCTGCCTGTTTAGGCCGCTCAGGAGCGAATCTTCACCAAGGTGCGGGCCGCAGGGTGCGAGCCGCAGGGTGCGGCTCAAACTATCAGAGCCATTGAGAAATCGAATATCTAATAAAAACGACCTTGTGCTTTCATCTTTAGAATTGATTCATCATTCAAACCGACTCTGGTCAGCAGAGCTTTATACCTTAAATCGTGTCTAATAGCGGCTAAACGCGGGTCATTACGCGTAAAAATAAGACAATTCGAACGAGCGGCAACCGCGCGATTAAAGTTTAGAAAGGCATCATCAATGTCACCCATTAACAAATTACTAATGGCTAATTCGTAAGGGCACAGGTAACCCTCCTCTTGCATTGCTTTAACTATTAACGGCTCTGCCTTGTCGCTCGCCCCTAAATGTCCATATGCTTGAGCTAGTGCGAGAAGTGAATACGGCGAACCCGAATCCAGATCCACTCCTTTTTGAGCTAATACCACTGCACCAGCATGGTCTCCCGCTAGCGATGCTGAAACACTGGCACCGCTGTAAATCATTCCTACACCTGGGTGTAGTTGCAGCTTGTCTTCACCCCATCGAAGCGCTCCCTCGACTTCACCCACCATCACAAGGGCCCAATGCCCCCAATCGGCCAGTTCTATATTAAGAGGATCGAGTTCATTGGCTTTATTTAAGGCCCTATAGACCCCTGCAACATTACCTATTCCACTATAATAAAGTGCAAAACCAATTTGAGTTTCTACCAAACTGGGATCCAACTTTTGTGCTTGTCGTAGCATTTCCCAAGCGTCTTCCCAGCGCCACGCTAACACATAAGCAAGACCCAATGATGACCTCGCCCTTGCAGAATCTTGATTTAACTTTAATGCACTTGCTACCGACTCAATCACCTTGGGAAGAACATCGATCGGTCGTTGGAAATACGCCATTATTATGCGAAATGAATCCGCTTTAGCTAGGTGCGCAACTTCAAGGTTTGGATCCAATCCTATTGCTTGCTCAAACAGATCAACAGACTTAAGCAACGACTCATGGGTCAATAAACTCATCTCTCGTTGACCTGCAACGTATAACTCGTATGCCGCAAGGTTAGTCGTTGGTAAGTCCCCAAGCGCTCTTCTCTCCTCATCCAAAATAGCGACCTTTAGGGACTCAGAAACAGATGCGGCAATCTCCGCTCGAAGAGTAAATTGGTCAATTGTATTAGCTCGCTGGCGATAGTCTCCATTCCAAACCAATTCACCTGAGGTTAAGTCCTCTAACTCTAAGGAAACTCTAAACATGTCGCCCGATGAAACGTTGATTACACCGTTCAATACATAATGTACATCTGGCAGCTTTTCACGAATATTGGCATGAGTGCTGTTCTCTCTGAACAAAAACGCTGATGTAACTGGCACAACACGTAAGCCAGATATTCTTCGCAATTTCAATATTACTTCCCGGCTTACTTGGTCAGAAAATGCTCGCCATTGATCACTGGGGTCGCCCGAAACTTCAAAGGGAACAACTAACACATATGGAGTGGGCGCCGCTACACCAAGGCCAAAACGACCATTTAGGTGAAGGAAAACAACAATAGAGAGTATGGCAAAAGAAACTAACACCGCCCACTTTAGAGACGGAAATGTTCTCATCCCATCCCGTAAAAATCGTTGGTATGTCGTTTCAACAGAACCAGTCTTCTGGTCACGTCGGCCATTATTACCTTGAATGTTTGTATGTTCTGTTGGTAAAGCGCTGACCTCGCATACATCTGCGACAAATTGATAGCCTCTCCCGCGGATAGTTTTGACGGTATGCTGAAGATCTCCGTTGTCGCCCAACACTCGACGCGCGTTTTTTATGTGGTTACTTAAGGTTGCGTCTGAAACTTCCCGCCCAGCCCAAACATTATCAAACAGTTCATCTCTGGAAACGACCCGCTGACAATTTTCAATTAAGAACACAATTAAATCGAAGACTTTAGGCTCACAAGAAACCTTTTCACCAATGTGGTGAATCGAAAAGCGCGTACAGTCTATTTCAAATGCATTAACACGGTATTTCATTTTGTTCCTTGAATTTTGAAACCACCAAGCTTTAATCAACTACGCGGGAGTAAGTACGTCCTTAATTATCTCTTAATTTTTTGTTCTTTTCTAAACCACTACCTAATGGTTAGGCAATTATTAGGTATTTATTATGAAAACACCATGTGGAAAATATACAGATCGCAATACTAAAGGTATTCAAACACAGTTAGCGAACACTGGAGTGTTTTATGCCCTCACCAATCAGTATTTTACTCGGCCCAACTTCACTTGGCTGCATAGGGATATACATTGCAATTATAGTACTTCAAGCAATCATTCCTGGGCGCGACCTGCCGAAGGTCAAAGGTTGGTATACCAGAGCTGTTTTGTCATTCGTTGTGTACTTTTTTCTTTCAACCTACCTTCCAATGTACTGGGACAAATACCTAGCTCAATACCAATTAGTAGACTTGGGGTCAATGAATCCTTTCCTTAGTGCTGGAATTGCTGTTTTGGTGTTCGAGCTACTTATCTATATTTGGCACAGAGCAATGCACCAATCCGACTTTTTATGGCGAACCTTTCATCAAATGCATCACAGTGCTGAGCGAGTAGACGCGGTCGGTGCGTTCTATTTCAGCCCACTTGATATGATTGGATTCACCATGGTAGGAAGTTTAAGCTTAGCGCTTATTGTTGGTATAAGCCCACAAGCAACCACTTATTTTTTGTTCGCGAGCTTCTTTTTAGGGATGATTCAACACACTAATATCAGCACGCCACAATGGTTAGGTTATTTAATACAACGCCCTGAAAGCCACACGATACACCACGGGAAAAGCATCCACGGTTACAACTATTCAGACTTGCCTCTCTTTGACATATTATTTGGAACCTTTCGAAATCCAAAAGGCTTTGAAGTTGAAACTGGTTTTTACCTAGGAGCATCTGCGCAAATAGGCGACATGCTACTTTGCAAGGAAATCTCTAATCCCAAACCCATTGACCACTCTCTTTAACGGATAGTGTCGCGCCGCCTACACTCTTCAATTTAGGTTGAAAATGTAAGCTACCTCACCACATGAGGCCAACCCCAACCCACATGCGTAACTCAACACAGGTCCAGAAGCTGTACTATCTGGGGAGTTAATGACGTGAAATACTGACCTAAATCTAAGCAATAATAAGCAACCCTAGATATGATCATGACCCCAAAACAACTCATTACCTTAACCTTAGTCGCTTTCATACTGACTCATAGTTATACCACTCACGGCCATAATAATGTTGTGGTAGTCCCCCTCATGGGAAACGGTTCTGAGTTTAAGCCATTAAAAATTCAAGATTCCATCAGCCGCGTCAAAACGCTTTTTTTAGAAGTCATCTAGTTAGACTTGGGAGTCAGACCTCTGACAGAAGGATTGTAATAAGCTCAATTACTGTGGCTCCCAATCGATATGATCGCCCATTAAAACCACTGAGCATTAACTTTTGCATTTCAACGGATGATTGCCTAAATGACACTATTACAGTCCCTAACAACACAACTACCACTTTAAATTTTGGCCTGGGCTACAGACCATTTGTTACCTTTTCCGGAAACATGTTTATCAAAATCTTAGACAGAGGTGGCATCGCCAAGGGCGGTACTACAAACGGAATCACGGTCCATGTTTCGGGCTACTTTCTTGAAGGGTTTGACGCTTTATAGTGGATGCAAATCCATATCTAATGGGGCAATTGAAAAAATTGCCTCATTAAAAAGCCCGCACCTTCAGACAAAAAGCCTCGCTTTGGACTTAGTCCGCCGTATAGAAACGCACCCCTTGCCTGGTCACATTGCCTTGCATATCTCTGACCTCAGCCATTATTTTTTTGTCTAATGCGTCTATTACAAGAGGTATATTGATCGGCATCCGATACACGCCGCCACCAAGATGAGTAAAAAACTGACTTAGCTCGGTGTTTGCAACATGTCCATTCACACTAAAATCGGCCTTAATCGACAAACTGCTTAAATCGACACCAGTATACGCATCGGCAAGCCCCACCACTATTTCTGTTACCGGCGAGGTATTCACGCCTTGCCTCGGCTGACTAATCGTCAAAGTGGGCCTATTGTCATCTGTGAACCAGCCTAAATTTCTACCATACGACGCTGAAACATCCAGCGGTGCCCCAAGGTCTATCCACCGAGCAAATAACATTTTTTGCTCCATCGTCAGGCTGGTCATACCGCCGGCAGGGTGTGCGGTGCTGGCAACAAAATCGAGATCGGCTTGATTGGCTGATGAACCGTTTGGCAATGTGCTGGCATCGCCTGGAATTGTTTCAGTCGGGTGATCCTCATTTGTCCATCCATCCAAGCGTTCACCAAATAATTTCCAAATCAACAAACTTCTACGCGATTGAAATCGCCTAATGTAGCGGCTTGCATTAGTTTG
>JAESTB010000424.1 GCA_016763815.1 Arenicella sp. | reverse complement strand
TGTTCGGTGTAAAAATCACCGGATTTTCTCAAAATAATCGCAAAATTGGACTATCGTCCGAGGTATAACACCATGCCGCGAAACTTTGCCCATGGCTTGCTAAAAGCCACTACCATACTAATGCTGAGTCTTCTCTCAGTTGCTGTACTAGCACAATCCACTACCTCGTCAATTCGAGGCAAACTTCTCGACTCAGCTGGCAACCCAGTTGCCAACGCTGAAGTTGTCGTAACCGACCAACGAACTGGCTCGCAACGTCGCGTAAGTTCAAATAACAGCGGAACTTTTTTCGCCTCGAACCTGCAAGTTGGTGGCCCGTTCATCATCTCTGTAGACAACGTTGATTCCGCTGTTGTAGAAAACATCTCACTTGGTGACACTTACCAAATTACCGTCGAAAATGTCGGTGCTGTTGCCGATAGCTCGCTTGAAGAAGTGGTTGTTACCGGCAAAGCGGTTGTGTCTAACGTATCGTCTGGCCCATCAGCGGTTTTCTCACAGGACATTCTCGAGTCAGCGGTTGCGTTTAACCGCGATATCAAAGACGTGTTCAGTCATGACCCTCGTATCAACCTAGATAATCCAGGACGCGGTTCTGCGGTTAACTGTGGCGGCAAAAATCCACGTTTTAACAGCCTTTCAATCGATGGCGTTGGTCAAAATGATCGCTTCGGTTTGAACGAGAATGGTTTTGCCTCTTCAAATGGTCAGCCTTTTCCGTTTGATGCGCTAGAGCAAATCTCTGTTGAGCTCGCGCCGTTTGATGTGACCGCTGGTGGTTTCTCAGCTTGTGCTATCAACGCTGTGACAAAGAGTGGTACAAACGAATTTCACGGTAATGCAGTTTACGAATACTCAAGTGACAGCTTTCGTGGCGACAGCTTTGAATTTCGTGGTGAAAAAATCGATGTCGACAATAGTGACTTCACTGAAGAAACCATTGGCTTCACATTAGGCGGCCCAATTATTAAAGACAAACTTTTCTTTTTCTTAGCCTATGAAGAATCAGAGCAACCGCGATTCAACGCAGCGGGATTTAACGGCTCAGGCAACGGTGACGAGCGTGACTTCCTAAGCGAAGCTGACTTCAACCGTATCGTTGATATTGCAAACCGTGTATACGGTTACGACCCAGGCGGTCAGCCACAACAAGGTTCAAATGATCGTGATGCATTGATTGGTCGTTTAGATTGGGACATCAATGATGCTCATCGTGCTACGTTTATCTACAACAAATTCGAAGGCGGCGCGATTCAAGGCTCGGACAACGATGACAACGAATTTGAATTTGCTAACCACTTCTATAACCGTGGCAGTGACCTAGAGACTTCCATCTTACGCCTAAGCTCACAATGGACTGATAACCTGTCTACTGAGCTATTTTTAGGCCGCCAAGAAAACACAGCGATTCAACAAACGGTTGGCGATCGCGAATTTGGTGATTTTCAAATCAGCATCGGTCGTGACACTGTGTATCTGGGTGCTGATGACTCACGTCAATCAAACGGCTTGAACTATGAGTCAAACTTGATCAAGTTTAACCTTCAATACCTTACTGGTAATCACGTAATCACCGCTGGTTTTGAGCGTGACGAGTTGGATATTTTCAACTTGTTCGTACAACATTCTCGTGGCGGCGAATTAGACTTCTTCGACGATTCTGCTTTTGGCGGTTTGAGTGGTATCGATAAGTTCGAACTTGGCTTACCTAATCGTATCTTCTACGGCAGTGGCGGCGTAACCAACGACCCGAATGATGCCGCTGCAAACTACACCATTACTCAAGAAACACTATTGCTTCAAGATGAGTACTATTTTGAAAACCTAAACCTGACCGTTGTTGGCGGATTACGCTACGAGCGCTTCAGCAGTGATGATCGCCCAGCCTTCAACGCCGCGTTTACCGCCGAAAACGGTATTCGTAACGACGCAAATATCGATGGTGTAGACATCCTTCAGCCGCGTATTGGTTTCACTTGGGATGCCAACGATTTCACCCGTGTTCGTGGTGGTGTTGGTATCTTCTCAGGCGGTAACCCTAATGTTTGGATCTCTAATTCATACAGCAACGACGGCATCACTAACGTGCAGCAACGTCAGTCATTCGATCAATCCTTATTTGACCTTCCGTTGACAGGTGCAGGCCGACCAGGTTTCGATGTTCCTCAAGCCTTAGTAGACGCAGTCGCTGCGACAACACCGCAAGACGCCTCTACAACTCGTTTATCGTTAATTGACCCGAACTACGAGCAACCGAGTGAAATTAAATTTGCTCTAGGTGCGACAATCGATTTGAAAGGCGACTACACATTAGACGCTGACATTCTTTACTCACAACAACGCGATTCAGCGATCTATGTTGATCTTGCTCAACGTGAAGTCGGCCGTACCGTTGCTGGTTCGCCAATCTTGCGTTCAGTTGTTGGTGACGAGAACTTCATGCTAACCAACTCTAATGAAGACGCTGACACCTTGGTTCTATCGTTAGGCTTATCGAAGGAATTCGAGAACGGCCTAAGCATGAGTCTTGGCTACGCTTACACTGACGCCGAAGACATCAGCGGCATGAACTCATCGGTTGCTTTTTCTAACTTCAGTAACTTAGCAACTAACGACGGTAACAACCTAACGGCTGGCACCAGTGAATACAATACGCCTCACCGTTTGACTTTCCGATTGGGTTATGAAAATAACTTGATTGGCGATCTGATGACTCGTTTTTCTGTTTACGGTGTCTACAAAAATGGCCAAGCGACTAGCCTAACCATGAGCAACCAAGGCTTGGAAGACAATAGCCGTGGCTCACGTCAATTGCTATACATACCGAGTGCTAACGATGGCGCTGTTGTTTACGCAGACGGGTTTGATCGCCAAGGTTTTGACGAGCTTATTGCGAGTCGCAGCCTAGCACGCGGTCAATTCGTAAGCCGTAACGACGAGAACGCTCGTTCAAGCGCTCGTGTTGATTTACGTATCGACCAAGATCTTCCAATGATTGCTGGCGTTAAGCCAAAAGTATTCTTGAAGATCAATAACTTTCTGAACTTTCTAAACGACGATTGGGGCGCCCAATACGACGCGCCGTTCATAGGTGAGCAAGTTGTTGAATCAAGTCTTAATGATTCAGGTCAGTTTGTTTATGAGAACTTCAGAGGTGCTAATACCACTGACACACTCGACGACTTCTCAGTTTGGCAAGCACGTATAGGTATTGAGTTTAAGTTCTAATCATCTGAACTTTGCTTTACCATTAGAAAGGGTCAGCCATGTGCTGGCCCTTTTTTGTTGCTATGATTAGCAGAGACCTCAGCCTAACTCCAGCAGATTCCTAAGATGTTAAAGCTCACATCAGCCGTCCTATTTCTATCAATATCGCTCACGATTTTAGCCGCTGATGGCACCGTGATGGAAGCTGAAGAGACAGCGGTTCAAATGATTCGCTTAGCGGCCCCGCTGGATCAAGATAAGGCCGAAATATCAGGTTTGGCTTGGTGCCAAGGCAGACTGGTTTTATTGCCTCAATACCCTGAACGCCTGAGCGACGACGGAATCAGCTACTTTTTCTATCTGGAGCGCCAAGAAATTCTTAATTACATTGATGGCGTATCGACTCAAGCGCTTATCCCCAAACCGATACGTGTAGATCAAAAAGACCTTCGTAAAGCCATTACGTTTTTCGATGGTTTCGAAGCAATCGCCTGCCATGACAATAAGCTCTGGTTGTCGATTGAGGCTCTAAACGTACTAGGCACTTATCAAAGCTTTGTGGTTCCAGGAGTGATTAACTTCACTCAAAACCCAGATATCAAAATAGACCAAGAAAGCTTGGTGCAGTTGAAAACTCAAAGCAAACTTAGAAATATCGGTGACGAGGCGATTATTCTGCAGGGTGATGGTGTCATTGCCATTCATGAAGTAAACGATGCGCGCGCGGTAAAACAAGCTAAGGCAAGGCTGATCAGCCGGCGATCACAAGAGATCTCGGAGCTCGCTTTTCCAAACCTACCCTATCGAATCACTGATGCCACTGAACTTGATGACGAGCAACGTTTCTGGGCCATTAACTATAAATATAGTGGTGATAAATTCAGCCGTAATGCGACTGATCACCTAGTGAGTAAATTCGGTCAAGGCGCTAGCCACAAAAAGTACTATAACGTCGAGCGGCTGCTTGAGTTTCAAATCGAAGGTGAGAATATCCGGCTGCTTGACCAAGCGCCTATTCAGTTAAAAATGACCGATGTTGAGGGCCGTAATTGGGAAGGCATTGTGCGCCTGAAGGACCGAGGTTTTTTAATCGCCACCGATAAACACCCAGCGACATTGTTAGGCTTTGTACCAGTCCATAAATAAGTTTGCCGAGATGTCACGGCCTTCGTGGATACTGCAAAAGTCATTACTATAAGAATGAACTCAAGGCTCTTTAGGCACTCGACTAAGGCAAGACACAGCCAAGACCAACGACTCCAATTTTCGCGACCAATGTTATATTGGTCGCTCAAGTTACAATCAATATAGAGAGTAAATGCCTGATTCTTTTTTAGCTGTCTGTGAGAATTTTAGATCGCAATCCGATGTCTGCCGGCAAATGGGCTCACCCTTCTATGCTGAACTGCTGCGTGAACTCGCCGACCTTATTGCTAACAACAGAGATAATCTTGTAGGCAACACATTAGCCGCTTGGCACGGCATTGCTAAGCAAGATGCGGTCGCGCTTCGCTTTGTAGCGGCGCTGCACTACTTGGTAATTACCGAGGCTGACAGCGAACTGCAGGCCATCTACCCTCCTCAACAATCACTAATAGGTAAATCTCGAGCAGACGCATTACAGCGCTCAATTAGCCGTCATCAGGATTTTATTATTGACTATATAAAGTCTCCCCCGCAAACCAACGAGGTCGGTAGAAGCGTTGTTTTACTGGGTGGTTTTCTAGAAGTAGCCAAGCGCTTCGGGCCGGAGTTAGATATTTTTGAGATCGGCGCGAGTGCCGGCCTAAACATGGCATTCGATCAATACTTTTATCAAACAGAGTCATGGCAATGGGGTGACCCGGCCTCGGACGTTAGCTTTAAACCTAACTGGAGCGGAAATGCGCCACCATTGGGGCCACTGAAAATACAACGACGCAGTGCCTGTGATCTGTCGCCGATAGACCTAGCCAGCCAAAAGGATAGATTACTCTCGTACCTATGGCCGGACCAAGTCGACCGCATTCAACGTACCATAGGGGCACTCAACTATGCCGCAAATAGAAGCCTAAACATAGAGCGCTCCGAAGCCTCCCAGTGGTTATTAAAACAATGGCGGTTAGAATCATCCCGCGAGCACACAAGACAACGGCCCAAAGTGTTCTTCCACTCAATCATTTGGCAATACTTTAACGCTGAGCAGAAAGCTGACTTCCACGCCAATATGAACAAACTGGCAAGCCAAGCAAGCGATTCCTCACCGGTTATATGGATGCGTCTAGAACCGGCCGCTGAGAAACAACATGCCGAACTAACTATCACCGTCTGGCCAGGTAAATCAGAGCACCACCTAGCCGACAGTGGCTTTCACGGAGAATGGGTACGATGGGTTAGCCGCTAGCACTAAACCGCTAAGGGATGATAAAAGCCCTAATCAATGTCAACTGCCATACATCAAACCCAGAACTAGGTCGCTGGGGCTTCTTTCTGTAACTGTAACTCTTTTCTCTTTAGTTCAAGAACCTTGTCGGCAATATCCAGTCGTTTAAGCTCGATATCCATCAGTTCTTGCTTAAGCTTTACAAGCTCATCACTATCGCTATT
>JAESTB010000423.1 GCA_016763815.1 Arenicella sp. | reverse complement strand
CTGATTCGTGAACAGGACTTCGTCGTTGATCACAGTAGCCGCGAAATAAAACTAAGCCACACTGGCAAGGACAGTATTGAAAAACTTTCGGCTCAATATGGCGACAATTGGAATTTAAGACGATACCGAAACGATCTCATCTGCCAAGCCCTGCATGCGTCGCAGCATTCTCCAAAAACGCGATGAACCGGATGTGTCGATAACTAAGTGAACTCTATTTTCTGAGCTGTTATTGACTACCTTGTGGCGTCGCCAAGAATCAAAAATCCAACATTCTCCGGCTCGCATATTAATTTTTTCATCGCCGCAATAGAACAACACATCAGGGTTGGTGGTGATTGGGATATGAATTCGAACACGGCTATACCAGTGGTAATTGAAGTCGACGTGCTCTGAAACCTCAGATTTAGCGGCCAAGCGCATTAAACGCGAGCGGGCCAACACCTCACCAAACGAAGCCATAACTTGTTGCATATAGTCACAGCGTTGCAGATGAGGAGTCACTTTCATATGACCTATAAAATCATCGTTGTTCTCGCCATTTCGAGAGACCAACGCAATTGCGGCATTGCCGCGAATTCTATTCGGATGCGCCATCCAGTGTTGCCCTTCAAGCTGATCTAACTCGCTCTTTAAGCGGTCAACATCAAAGCGAAACGGTAGGCGTATAAACGGCTGATCGAGTTTCATAATCGCCGACTCTCAATGATAATGTGAGATTGAGAGTTTACTTGTCATTCCAGGCGCCGCGCTGACTCCAAGGGTCATGCTCTGGGAATCCATCTAAATCGATTTCAGGGTCAGGCACCGTTGATTGACGATGCAAATCATACTTAGCGGTTTTGTAAATTGATATGCATAGCATCACGGAGATAACCACCAGCGGCGCACCGGCCACAATACTGGCCGTTTGTAAGGTCTTTAAGTCGCCGAGAAATAGCAGAGTAATAGGCAAAAAACTCAGTGTGCCAGCCCAAAATAGTCGATTCCAACGCATAGGTTCGTCTTTAACTTCTTTTTGTACCACCGACGCTAAGATGTAAGAAATCGAGTCAAAAGTGGTTGCTAAGAATACGATTGCAAGCACCGTATAAAGTGCAATAACAATCGTTTTAAATGGCAAGCTGCCTAAAATAGCGAACACCGCGGCGGGTTGAGAGTCAGTATTAAGAATGTTAACAACATCGAGCGTGCCACTGAGTTGCAGGTGCAAACCGTAGTTGCCAAGAATCATGAAAAATAGCGCACAGCCAACGGAACCATAGAACAGTGAGCCAAGCACCATGTTACCCATGGTTCGGCCGTAAGAGATACGGGCGATAAATAGCCCGATGGTTGGCGCATATGCTAGCCACCAAGCCCAGTAAAAAATTGTCCAATCCTGCGGGAAAGTGGTGTCGGTATAGCCGTTCATTCCGCCAAATGGTTCTAGGTAGGTGGCCATTGAAAAGAAGTTATCAAATAGCACTCCTAGTGAAGACAGTGATGCCTCGGCTATAAACGTTGTAGGCCCAACTACAAGGACAAAAACGAGTAAGATCACGGCTAATAATAGGTTGAAATTAGAGAGCGTTTGAATGCCCTTTTTGATGCCTGAATAGGCGCTCGCACCAAAAATGGCCGTAGCCACAATAAGCACGATTATTTGCATCGTCATGTTTTTTTCAAAACCGAACAATAGGTGCAAGCCCTCGTTCAATAATGGAGCGCCCAAGCCTAAACTAGTAGCGCCTCCACCGAGCATGCCGAACACGAATAAAATGTCGATTAGCTTACCCCAAAAGCCACGAACATTACGGTTGCCAATCAGCGGCGCCACCGCTTCTGATAGTTTTAACTTGCGGTTCTTGCGTACGTGATAGAAATAGGCAATTGGCAGCGCCGGTACTAAGTAAATAGACCAGGCGATCGGCCCCCAATGGAAGATTCCATAGGCCGCAGCCCATTTCATTGCTTCGGAGCTACCTCCTTCGATTAAGAAGGGTGGTGATTGGTAGTAGTAGGCCCATTCTATCGGCGCCCACACCATAATGCCGACACCAATACCGGCACAAAATAGCATTGAGGCCCATGATACTGTTTTGAATTCTGGTTTTGAGCCCGGGTCACCTAATTTGATGCGTCCAATATCACTAAAAACCACGTAAAGCATGAATAAAAATGCCCCTAACCCTAACATCAAGTAGGCAGAACCGAAGTTATCTACCACGAAATTACGCGAGATCGAGACATATTTAGCGCCTTGTACTGGCCAAATTATTAACGGTATGGTCACCACTAGTAAGAGTGCTAATGAGCCAAAAAAAGTAGGCTTATCAATTAACGTCATTGACTCCTTCATATTAATAATTCTCCAATGATGGTGCTCGTTTTTATTATTATCTGACTCAGGCTAACGCACTAGAAATCATGCACTAATCTTTTTTACAATGACTCATGACATCAATTGCTTAGCCAGCATTCGAATTCGGCTATTAATTTCATTGTGTTCTATGTAAAAGCCACGTAAATGGCGCGCGCCTGAGCTTGGGTCAAATGCCGCTCGACCGTGCAATACTCGTTGATTATCGAATACCACCATTTCGCCACCCTGTAACACGTACTCTATGTTGTAGCTCGCTTCTCTGATTCGACGCATCAATTCTTGATAAGCGGCATAGAAAGAGTACAGTAAGTCAGAGTCAAAATCAGCGATGTCGGCCAAGTGAGCGTTAAAGGTTAGGCTGCCGAAATTGCCATATCGGTTTAGGCCAATAACGGGCCTGCGATATCTCACATCGTCTTTGTCATCTAAGAAATGCCAGGGCACATCATTAGCACACAAAGTAGCATAGTGCTCAGGACAATCGCGCTCAAGATCTTCAACGATTGACATTGCGTCAGCAAAGATTGAGCCGCCACCGCTGGCGTCATTACGGTAACAGTGCAAGAACTGATTGCCTGGTACAAACTCTTGATTTGATAGGTCAGTATGCAAGGGCAGGGCTAAAGAGGTGTAGGCCAAGTTGTTTGGCCGCGGTTTACTTTGAACCTCAAACATAATGCCATAGTTAGTTTCTCGTTTAAAACCGATTAACTCGCCGAAGTTCTCTCCAGCGTTTAAATCATCGTCTAAGCCATCAATGAGAATAATGCCAGTTTGCTTTAGAGTTGTTAGTGCATCACTCAAAACGGTAGGTGAAGCCTTACACTCTGCAGAGCAAAACCGAGGTAAAGACTTCATTGTTTTAGCCGCCCAGCTTTTACGCTCGATTGCGGCGGCATCGTAGCGCACGCGACCGGGCCTATGGTCATATAGCCATTGGGCCGTGTAATGCGACACGCGGTCGTTCTCTGGCCAGTAAACATTAATACGGGATAAGCTCGGTTGGTCACTCAGTTCTAGCTTAAAGTCGTGCGGGGCGATATCTAGTGGCACGGTGGTTAGATCAAACGTGCGCTCACCCGTTTGCGGATGCAGTTCGTCTTGATCGTTGTCGCGTAACCAGATATAGGGTAGTTCAGAGGTCGAACCGTCGTCCCATGTCACGCAAAAGCAATTCTTTTTGGACTGCACTTTACTGAAATTCATGACTAATTGACTTGGCGTTATTTTTGTACTGGTACGATCAGTTTGGCGGAAACCTCGTTTGACTGCAACGTCTCAACTGCATATAGCATGCCGCCAACTAACAGTCTTGCGTCGCATTCAGACCACCATAGGGAATAGCTAGATAGAACGATTACTATGAGTCGTTACAGCCACAAAATTGCACGCAGAAGCTTGTTGCTAAAGCCTCAGAGCACTATCAAACTGAGATGCCTCGGTCAGCGTGCTGTTGTTAGACGCCGGTGGTAAAGACCCGTTTTGGGAGTGGCAAATTCACATACTCGCCGCACTGGCTTACCCGATGAACGGCACCCGCTACAATTGGGACTACCATATCGAGCCTGAACCATTTCTGGGCGACCGAATAATGCACTGTCCGAGAGGCAAAGTATACGGTGGGTCTTCATCGGGTAATGGTATGTGCTATATCCGTGGTAACGTGCTTGATTACGATCGTTGGGCAAAAGAAGATGAGTCCCTCAGCCATTGGAGCTAAAAGCATTGCTTGGCGTATTTTCGTAAAGCGGGCAATCGAGATATTGGTGCAGATGATTACCACGGAGATTCGGGGCCGCTAAGTATTACTAAAGGGGGTAGTGATAACCCTATGTTCAAGGCATGGACAGATGCTGTCCAGCAAGCGGGCTACCCCTATACCGAAGATATGAATGGTTATCAGCAAGAGGGTTTCGGGGCGATGGACCGAACTACGCGAAACGGCAACCGTGGTTCGACCGGGGTCGGCTATTTACACCCAGTGATGGCGCGTTCGAGGCCTAGAGGGCTTACGGATTGTTGACTCATCAATTATGTCGTCGATTGTCAGTGGTAACTTGAATGCACCAACGGTGATGATCGCTGAAAAAGCCGCCGACATTATTAAAGGTAACGGTGCACTGCCGTTAAGTGATGCACCGGTCTACCGAGCTGAGAACTATGTGCAGAGTCAGCGCTAGAGACGCTAGATCAAACGAGCAAAATTTGTTGACTAGATTGAGACAGCGATTTGTTCGTCGGTTTTGCGTTCATAGTTCTATTGACTGCTGTTGTAACGAGGATGTAGGTGAATTATGCTTTTCCTTCTTAGTAGGTCATATTCAAATGAGTTGAAACGAAATTCGCCGAGGGGCTAAATTGATGAAAAAAATGAGTAAACAAATCACCTTTATAGTTTTATTTGTAATTTTCAGTGCGGCTTCTGCTCAATCAAAGCACGAGCATTCTGGTGAAGTTATAACACCGAAAATGATACAAGCACAAAAAGTCGCCAATGATAACGCGCTCCACATGGGGGAGAAAGGCACAAAGTATAAGAGTAGGCATACAATACTTGTTGACCTAAAAAAGATCGGCAGCCCTAAATCTAATCCAGAT
>JAESTB010000422.1 GCA_016763815.1 Arenicella sp. | reverse complement strand
GAGAAGTTGGGCATTGAGCAATCCTCTTTCACGACAATTCACGATTTGACCAATACGCAAACCATTTTGGATGCGCCACATAAAGACCTGCGTCGTGCTCGTGCGTGCGGCATGAGTCTTATCCCGACCACTACCGGTTCGGCAACGGCCATTACCGACATCTTCCCTGAACTAAAGGGCAAACTGAATGGCCATGCAGTGCGCGTACCGTTAGCCAACGCGTCGCTCACTGATTGTGTGTTCGAGCTAGAGCAGGCGACTACGGCTGAGCAAGTTAATCATCTATTTAAACAAGCATCGGAGACTTACCTTAGCGGCATACTTGGCTATGAAACGCGCCCGTTGGTATCGATTGATTTTAAGACTGACCCACGATCATGCATTGTCGACGCGCTCTCGACCATGGTGGTTAACGGCACCCAGCTGAAACTCTATCTTTGGTACGACAATGAATGGGGCTATTCCAATCGAACCGCCGAATTAGCTAAGATGCTGGTCGAGCAGGGCCTAGGTTAACGACTTTGCCCGAGCAAGCAAGCATGCTACGCCAATATCAGCTAATCACGGCCAATTATTGGGCCTTTACGCTTACCGACGGTGCGTTGCGGATGCTGGTGGTCTTGTACTTTCACCAACTTGGCTATGCGCCTTTAGACATAGCCTTACTGTTTGTCTTTTATGAAGCCTTTGGCGTAGTCACTAACCTAGTCGGCGGCTGGTTGGGCGCTCGCATAGGCTTAAACAAAACCATGAACATCGGTCTATTTTTGCAAATAGTCGCGCTGTCCCTTTTGCTCGTGCCAACTAGCTTTTTATCAGTTGCTTGGGTTATGGCCGCTCAGGCACTTTCAGGTATTGCTAAAGACTTGAATAAAATGAGCGCAAAGAGTGCCATCAAACACCTCGTGCCTGCGGGTCATGATAAGCGCCTACTTAATTGGGTGGCACTATTAACCGGCTCTAAAAATACCTTGAAAGGTGTCGGCTTCTTCCTCGGCGGGGTATTGTTGTCGACACTGCAGTTTCACGGCGCGATTCTAACAATGACGGTCGCATTATCGCTGGTCTGGATACTCAGTCTTATCACTTTAAGGCACGATTTTGGTCGCAATAGCAGCAAGCCAAAATTCACCGCGGTTTTCTCTACCAGTAAGCCAATTAACTACCTATCTGCGGCAAGAATGTTTCTCTTTGGTTCTCGTGACGTTTGGTTTGTTATTGCCTTGCCGGTATTTCTAGCAAACCAACTTCAATGGTCACAATCTTATATTGGCGGCTTTTTGGCGACTTGGGTCATTCTTTACGGCTTAGTGCAATCGCTCACCCCTAAACTTATAGCAACTAAACGACAAACACCGTTGGACGGACGCAGCGCATTCATTTGGGCCGCATTACTGGCAATCATTCCAATAGCGATCGCCACGGGCATTCATTTGCAATGGCCAACAACTCTCACCATTGTCGGTGGCTTACTATTATTTGGGGCCGTCTTCGCGATTAACTCGGCATTACATAGCTATTTAATTATTCGGCACGCGAGGTCTGACAAAGTCTCGCTTGATGTCGGTTTTTACTACATGGCTAATGCCATGGGTAGATTAATTGGCACCGTGCTCTCTGGACTACTATTTCAGCTTTACAACTTACAAGTTTGCTTGCTGGTGTCCGCTCTATTCATAGTGATCGCAGCACTTTTGTCACTTGGCATTGATCAAAAGCCAAAACTACAAAAGCCTTCTTGAAACCCGTTATTGCGGCCCTATATTTAAAAAGCAGCATTATAAAACCTTTCACTATTAACAGAATTTAAATTTATTAGCACTCTTCACGTGCGAGTGCTAATATCTGCCGAGTAAGCAGGTCACTAACGTTTAGTGACCATTGAACATCTCTCGCCGAGTGCCTAAATTAGGGCTCACAGAGCAAATGGAGAATTATTATGGCTAACCCAGTATCGTTACCACAAGACACCAATTTGGCGGGCTTTTTGAAAGTCGCCAACAATGCACCGGTATTAAGCGCGGAGCATGAAGCTCGCCTTGCCCGTAAGTTTCGCGACGATGAGGATGTGGATGCCGCCCGCGAACTAGTCTTATCACAACTGCGCAATGTTATTCATGTCGCAAAGGGATTTACTGGCTATGGCTTGCCAGTTTCTGATCTAATCCAAGAAGGCAATATCGGCCTAATGAAAGCGGTTAAAAATTTCGATCCCGAGCGCGGTATTCGCCTAGTGTCGTACGCGGTTCATTGGATCAAAGCCGAGATTTACGAATACGTTTTGAAGAATTGGAAAATGGTCAAAGTTGCGACCACCAAAGCTCAACGTAAGCTATTCTTTAACTTACGCAAAAGCCGCAAATCATTAAACGCCATGAGCGAGCAAGAAACTCAAGATCTTGCCAGCAACCTAGACGTGCCGGTTAAGACGGTACGTGAGATGGAAGTACGCATGACCAGCTCTGACGTTGCTTTTGATGGGATTGATAGCGACGATGATGATTTTGTTACTAGCCCTTCAGGTTATTTACCTGACATGCGCTATAACCCAGAAGAATTGGTCATGAAGACCGAGACAAGCGATAATAATCGCAATGCCTTACATAGCGCTATTGCCGACCTAGACGACCGCAGCAAAGAGATTCTAAAGCGACGCTGGTTGTCTGAAAGCAAAGCAACACTTCATGAGCTAGCCGCAGAATACAACGTTTCAGCAGAGCGCATTCGCCAGATCGAAAAGCGTGCTATGCAAAAAATGAAAGGCCAGCTAGCTGCGTAAGGTCTAAAGTGTTCAAGAGTTAAGCAAATACGACTAAACCAGAAAATCCTGGCGAGGAAAATAAGGCTCTTTCTTAGGAAAGGGCCTTTTTATTGCTTGATATACACTGCGCCATGATCACTAACTGCGGCGGTTTATATTTGCTAAGCTAGTGCCTAATTAGACAAAGACTATTAACAAAGACCTCAGCGCAACTGATGCGCATCGGAGAACGGCTAATATCTGGGTAACAACAGGGCGCAATAGCTCGCTATTGAACTTAGTTTTTACATCGATATAGTCTTCCTCTAAATATAGATGTTGCGCTTAAGGTCTCCAATGAGAATTATCAAATATGAGTAATTATGATTTAGTCGTTATCGGCGGTGGCTCGGGCGGCGTTCGAGCGGCAAGAATCGCGGCAGGGCATGGCGCGAAAGTAGCTATTTGCGAAGAGTTTCGCTACGGCGGCACCTGCGTGATTCGTGGCTGTGTGCCAAAAAAAATGATGGTTTATGCGGCCCACTTCAGCGAAGATTTTGAAGACAGTCGTCATTATGGCTGGAATACCACGGTAAACAGTTTTGATTGGTCTCGGCTGATAAAAAACAAAGATACTGAAATTGATCGACTTAACGGAATTTATGAAAATTTACTCAGCAATGCTGGCGTAGAAATACTCTATGGCACGGCCAGTTTGATCGACGCTAATACGGTTATGCTTGGTGATAAGAAACTTAATGCCGATAAAATCTTAATCGCGACTGGTGGCTCTCCGTTCATGCCCAAGGTGGCGGGTATAGAACATGCGATTAGCTCAAATGAAGTATTCCATTTAGAGCAACAGCCGAGCTCAGCTATCATTGTCGGTGGCGGCTACATCGCCGTCGAGTTTGCCGGTATCTTTAACGGCATTGGCACTGAGACCACGCTTTTGTATCGCGGCCCACAAATTTTACGCGGCTTCGATAACGATATTCGCAATCATTTATCAGCTGAAATTGTCAAGAAAGGCATCGACCTTAAGCTTGGAACCGATGTTGAGAGTATTAGACTAGATAGTGATGGTCGAAAGGTTGTCACTCTTAGCAATGGATCAACTAAAACAGTCGACTGCGTTCTGTATGCAACTGGCCGAAACCCAAATGTTAAATCGTTAAAGCTTGAAAATGCGGGTGTCGAACTTGGCAAGAAAGGTGAGGTAAAGGTCGACAAATACTCCCGCACAAATGTAGCAAGCATATTTGCCGTTGGCGACGTAACTGACCGCATCGCGCTAACACCAGTAGCAACGATGGAGGGCCATGCCTTTGCTGATACATTCTTCGGTAATAACGAGCGCTTTGCTGATCACACCAATGTGCCATCAGCGGTCTTCTCGCAACCACCAGTTAGCTCTATTGGATTAAGCGCAGAGCAAGCACGCGAAGAATTCGATAAGGTGGATACTTACACGTCTGAATTCCGTATTTTGAAACACACGATTACAGACAATACTGAACGAACCCTAATGAAGCTTATTGTTAATGCCGACACAGATGTTGTTATTGGCGCCCACATGGTCGGCCCTGATGCCGCAGAAATCATGCAAGGCATCGCCATTGCCATCAAAGCCGGTGCCACAAAAGCCGATTTTGACGCGACGGTTGGCATCCACCCGAGTACGGCGGAAGAGTTCTGTACTATGCGCACTAAAGACGCTAACTAAGGCACGACATGGCACGCTATAGAGAAGGTGATATACCAAAAGAACAGCTCGCGGTGCACGCAAGTGACGATATGTTGCTGCTTACTGCTGTTTTAGGCTTTCTGGTTGGCATTGTTTTAACCTATATGGGCCGCAAGGGTAAGCAAATGTGGATGTGGGTTTGGGGTATAGGCTTAATTATTTGTAGCGCTTATTTAGGCTTATCAATGACCGTTGGGCTAAGGCTCTTTGGTCACTTTTAAGCCTTAATAGACTATCAACGGCAATGACTGACATACCACCACTTACACAACCCCTTATACAACAGCTTAGCCAAGAGGTCAGGCAATGCACGCTATGTAGCGAGATACTCAACCATGGTGTGCGTCCCGTGATTCAGGTCGGGTCGTCGGCTAAAATTCTGATTGCAGGCCAAGCGCCAGGATCCAAAGTGCATGCTTCGGGAATCCCGTTTGATGACGCAAGCGGTGATCGTTTGCGCAATTGGATGGGTGTTGATAAGCAGGCGTTCTATGACCCTAAACAAATTGCCATATTGCCAATGGGTTTCTGCTACCCAGGCAAAGGTAAGTCAGGCGATCTCCCGCCACTAAAAATCTGCGCCGAGACATGGCGGGCCATACTTTTAGAAACAATGCCCGAAATACAGCTAACGCTGTTAATCGGCCGATATGCACTTGATTGGCACCTACCCAATAACAACAAAAACCTCACCGAAACGGTAAAGGCTTGGGCTGATCATCCTGACAGTTTACTAGCACTTCCACACCCCAGCCCACGCAATAATATCTGGCTAAAGAAAAATGACTGGTTTGAAGAAGACATTCTGCCGATATTAAAGAGAAGGGTGCGATTGGCACTTTAATTAGTCTGCCCCAACTAGCGGCTAGGTGGCGAAGCTACTTACATTTAAGAGACTGAAGCGAATTATAAAGTACATCTATTAAAGTTTGGCGGTGATCATACGGCTCTAGGGCCGACCAAGGAATTGATCCACCTATGGCAACCTCTATCTTGGAGCCGAACTTATTATTCGTTTCGTTCATCAACAGACCAGTGCGCATTGACGGTGCAATCTGCGCCACCAAATAATACTTTCGACTATGAAAATAAATTGGCACCACGGTAGCGTTAGATTGCTTTACCAACTTGGCTACGAAAGTAGTCCTAGGCGCGCCCGCAATTGAACCAAAGCCAAAACTTTTCACGGTGACATAAGCGTCTATCGCCTGGCTGCACATACGATAAGCGCGGATATTCAAGCAAATAATCAGAAAATTGTGGGTCAAGCTCTGACATAGTCATAGTAAATTCACCTTGGCAATCGAACCTTAGTCAGTTATGCCGTGCGCTAAAAACATAAATGCATACTCTTCAGCGTAATCTTTTAAACGACCGTAACGGCCGCTATTTGAGAAATGCCCGGCCCCCATATTGATCCGCATAAGCAATAGGTTATCATCGGTTTTAAGCTCGCGCATACGCGCTGTCCATTTTGCCGGTTCCCAGTAGGTAACTCGGGGGTCGTTGATACCACCACTTACAAACATCGGCGGATAATCTCGCTTAGTTATATTGTCATAGGGCGAATAACCAGCGATTAAATCATAATCTTCCGCACTTTCAATTGGGTTGCCCCATTCCATCCACTCAGGTGGCGTTAGTGGCAGTGAAGCATCGAGCATGGTATTAAGCACATCCACGAAAGGCACACCTAGATTGACTGAGCGCCATAATTCGGGTGCTTGAATCACAGCCGCACCCATCAATTCGCCACCGGCACTTCGGCCTGAAATCGAGATATTGCCAGCGGCAACGTATTTTTCGTCGACTAGGTAACGAGCAACATCGACAAAGTCATTAAACGCGTTGCTACGCTTTTTAAGTTTGCCATCTAAATACCAGTTGTAGCCCATCATAGCGCCACCGCGCACGTGGGCGATAGCGTAAACAAAGCCTCGATCAAGTGCGCTCAATCGACCACTGGAGAAGCCGGGTTCAATCGTTGCCGCATAAGCGCCGTAGCCATAGAGCCACATAGGCTGGCTAGCATCTTGCTTCAACCCTTTTTTGTAAACCAATGACACTGGTACTTGAACACCATCACGCGCAGTGGCCATCACTCGCTTCGTTTCATATTGAGATTTATCGTAACCCGATGGAATTTTTTGAACCTTTCGGGTAGTCAATTCTCGCTTGTCTAAATCATGGTCATAAACCGTGCCGGGGGTAATCATCGACTCATAGGCCAAGCGTACAAAGTCTTGGCTAAACTCCAAATTCACTCCAAGGTCGGCGGTAAACAAGGACTCCGGAAAGTCAACTTGATGACTACTACCGTCATACTGGCGAACATGAATTTTCTCTAAACCAACATCTCGTGACTTGATCACCATGAAGTCTTTGAAGGTTTGCATGCCGAGCAAATATGACTCATCGGACCCTTCAATTAACGTTTCCCAGTTCTCCCTAATCGGGTTTTTATCATCGACAGTGACGAGACGAAAGTTCTTATGTGTATCGTTGGCCATAATGTAGAACTTGCCATGCGCATGATCTATGCGCTGCGTGAAACCGTCATCACGGCTAACAATTTGAATCGGCTCACCGGTAAAATCGGCTGGCATTATGTAAGTCTCTTGCAGCTCGCCTTGAGATGATGCGATCACAATAAACTCTTCACTGCTGGTCTTTCCTAAACCAATAAAAAAACCATCGTCTTCTTCATGGTAGACAGTTTTATCACGGCTTTGATCACTACCAAATGTATGAACATTGATGTTTTTTGAATGCCAACGGCCTTGTTCTAGCAGCGCATAAATAAGTGTTTTGCCATCTGAACTAAACTCTATCTCGCCCTGTACGTCGTTTAATACATCGTCAAGATATTCGCCTGTTTGTAGATCTTTAACCTTAACTTGGTAACGCTCATCTCCAGCAGTATCAAACGAATAAGCTAAGTAACGGTTGTCTGGACTGATGTCCCAATCGCCTATAACAAAATAATCACGGCCATCGGCCAGAGCGGTCTCATCTAGAAA
The DNA here is from genome assembly GCA_016763815.1 of Arenicella sp. Lineage (GTDB taxonomy): Bacteria > Pseudomonadota > Gammaproteobacteria > Arenicellales > Arenicellaceae > Arenicella. The sequence continues at coordinate 1,596 of JAESTB010000422.1, read as the reverse complement.
AATTGCCTCTTCACCCGTGGCTAAATTTTTGCGACTGCGTGTTCGATACTCTTCTCCAGGGCGAAAGAACCAATGATATTCGTAGCCATTTGAGGTATATGGCACAGACGTCTCTTCTTCATCGGTGCGGCCTTTAAACTCTTCGAAAACTCTTTCTACCAAAGCGGCATTTGGCTCAAGAAAGCGTTGATAGTAAGCGTTTTCTTGCTCTAAGTAGTCAATGATTGCTGGGTCATCAACAACTGGGTAGCCTTGATCTTTAAGCCAATGATAGTGATCACTTAAAGTGCGTTCGTGGTGCTGCCCTTCAAATGGCACTTGTTTTGCCGCCGGCGTGGCGATTGCAAGCTTTTGCAGACGCGGAAATTCTGATTCAGACATACCTTGTTCAAACATAGTTGATGTTTCGGTTTGCGAGCAACCAGCTAAAGCTAGCGCCAAGATTAACAGTGGGGCAGATAAGCGCATACGTCCAATCCTTATATAAACAATAGCAAAAGGATAGGTTTTCACAGCGGGAAAGTAAATCACTGGAATCAAAAAAAAACCGGAACCACTCGCGTGGCTCCGGCTCTGATTAGAGCTAATCGTTACTACTTACTAATTACAAACAGCCCCTGTTACTTCGACTGAAGATGTAGCACCACCATGCGTACCTTGAAACCCAAAAACAACCGTTTCACCCGGTTCAATTAATGCATTCCAGCTTAAGTTACTCCCACTGTATGGCCCAACACCCGCGATCGTACTATTCCAGCCATTGGTAACCGCGCTACCGTCGGTATAGTTCCACGATACCTGCCAGCCGTTAATCGCAGTAACACCTCGATTCATGATGCGTATTTCGGCCACAAAACCAGAATTCCATGAATTTGAAACTACATATTCACAGCTTGACTCGCCACCTCCTGTCGGTTCACTAACCGTGACAGTTTTAGTATCAGTACTGCTTAACTCACCATCGCTAACGGTTAACGCAACCTGATAGTTACCCGCTGATACGTAGGTATGAGACGGGCTTGCAACAGTAGCGCTTGTGTTATCACCAAACGACCAACTATAACTCAGCGGGTCTGGGCCGCTATCAGGGTCGTTCGATGCACTGCCATCAAACGCAACAGCAAGGTTAGTCGGGGTATAACTAAATGACGCCGTTGGAGCTTGATTAGGACCACCGCCTATCGCATTAATCGCAATACTAACTGTCGCCGCACTGGACGACGCTCCGTCGTTATCGGTCACCGTGAACCAGAAACTGTCGCTACCAGAAAAGCCTGTATTCGGCGTATAGAGCCGGTTAGAGCCCGAGCCACTTAGCGTTCCGCTGGTCGGGCTAGCGGTAATATTATAGCCCTGGACGGTGCCGTCACTATCACTACCTGACAAAGTCACAGCCACTGATGAATCTTGATCAACACTAACACTTTGAGCGTTGGCAGTTGGTGCGTTGTTCGGGTTTCCACTACCCTCAAAACTCACATCAATACAGCCGTGAAATCGCTCGAAAGTAAAAAAGTTTCGGCCCCACTCACCGTAAACTACGTGTCGACCGGTACGTTCTGGCAACACACATGACGTTTTAAAGGTTATAGCGGT
>JAESTB010000421.1 GCA_016763815.1 Arenicella sp. | reverse complement strand
TTAAACCGTCTAAATCACTTGTCACCGCTGATTGCGGCGCAGAAGCTAATTTATTGAGTGTCGCGCCAGAGGTGATAAGCACGAATCGGAGTTCAACACCCAAAGTCTCAAGAACCGCGTGCAACTCATCGCTGGCATAAAGGTCAACATTTGCATCCAGCGCAGAACCGAAGCCTCCGGCGCTACGCAACGCTTCTATTTGCTTCGCTACTTCGTTGCGAATGGCGATGATTGAAGCCCATTGGTCATCCGCGCCGGAATCACTCGGAACGTCGGCTAGCCCAGTATAGCTAGTGGCAAACAAAACACTTTCTTCGCGCTGGCCCGCCATGTGGCCCCATATTTCTTCGGCGGTGAAACTCAGGATCGGCGTGATCGAGCGCACTAAGCTTTCTAAGATATGATGCATCGCCGTTTGCGCTGACAAACGGGGCTTTGATGATGCGTCTAAGGTGTATAATCGATCTTTAATAATATCGAGATAAAATCCCCCCATGTCGACGACACAGAACTGGTGTAGACGTTGATGAATTTGATGAAACTGATAGCTTTCGTAGGCGCTCTCAATTTGTTTTTGCATTTTAACGCTTAAACGCACAGCCCACTGATCAAGGCTAAGCATGTCTTCATACGCCAACACTTGATTTGGCTCAAAATCGTTTAGGTTGCCAAGTAGATAACGAGCGGTGTTCCTAATACGGCGATATGACTCACTGGTACGCTGTAAAATCTCATTCGACAAACTCATTTCTGACTTGTAGTCAGTAGCCGCAACCCACAAGCGAAGCACATCCGCACCGAGTGAGTTAAACACCTCTTGTGGCGCGATCACATTGCCCAATGACTTGGACATTTTACGGCCGTCTTTATCAACCACAAACCCATGCGTTAACACGGCCTTGTAAGGTGGCTTACCGTCGTTCATCGCCACGCTTGAGATTAGACTCGATTGAAACCAACCGCGATGCTGGTCTGAACCTTCTAAATATAAATCGGATGGAAAGCTCAACTCCTCGCGTGCCTTAACAACGCTATTGTGTGTTACGCCCGAATCAAACCAGACGTCTAATGTATCAAGCACCTTGTCGTAGTTCTCTAGGTCGTCACCAAGCAACTCGGCGTCATCCAGGTCATACCAAGCTTGCACGCCCTGCTGCTCGATAAGCTGAGCTACTTGTTCCATTAACGCAGGTGTGTTCGGGTGCATCTCGCCACTTTCTTTGTGTAAGTAAATGGCTATCGGCACGCCCCAATTACGTTGTCGAGAGACACACCAATCTGGGCGATTCTCAACCATTGTCTGAATCCGAGCCTTACCCCAACTAGGCTCCCAGTGAACTTCTTCGATCGCTTTAAGTGACTGATAACGCAAGCCCTTTTCACCCTTTAGATGCTCCATGCCGATAAACCACTGCGCAGTAGCGCGATAGATCATCGGTGTTTTGTGGCGCCAGCAACGTGGGTAGCTATGCTCATACTCCACATGTTTCAGTAATGCGCCATGCTGTTCTAATACTTCGACCACATGAGCGTTGGCTTTAAATACAAATTCGCCAGCAAACAACTCTGTTGACTCTAAGAAGGTTCCGTTTGAGCCTACCGGATTATTCACAGGAAGGTTGTAACGTTTGCCGACCGCGAAATCTTCGCCACCGTGTGCAGGTGCGGTATGCACTGCACCGGTACCAGCGTCGGTAGTCACATGATCGCCCAAGATAACTGGCACTTTTTTGTCGTAAAATGGGTGATTCAAACTTAAAAGCTCAATCGACTCTCCACTAAATCGAGCAAGCACTTGGTGCTCGTCACTGAGTTCATAACGAGCTAATGCGGATTTCACTAGTTCTTCGACCAATACTAATTGTTCATCGCCCGCTTGTACTAAAACGTAATTTAGCTCTGGGTGCAGTGACACCGCTTCATTCGCCGGTAATGTCCAAGGCGTAGTGGTCCAAATGACAACGCTCGGCTTATTAACGGCGGCTAGATCAATACCGATACGTTTGGCGAAGTCGGCATGATCAACAATCGAGAATTTCACGTCGATTGCTGGTGATACCTTATCTAGATACTCAACCTCGGCTTCAGCCAAAGCAGAGGCACATGCAGGACACCAGTAGACCGGCATTAAGCCATGATACAAATGACCTGACTCTACAATTTTAGCCAAACTGCGAACCGTGTCAGCTTCAGTTTGAAAGTCCATGGTTAGATACGGATTTTCCCAATCGCCCTGTACACCCAAACGAATAAAGTCTTTCTTCTGCCCCTCTACTTGGCGACCGGCGTATTCACGGCACTTCTGACGAAAGGTTTTCTTATCAATTTTCTGCCCCGCTTTACCGTGCTTTTTTTCTACCTGAATCTCGATCGGTAAGCCATGACAATCCCAACCAGGAATGAAGGGCGCGCGATAGCCAGCCAAGTTTTTCGACTTAACGATGATGTCTTTAAGAATTTTTTGCATCGCATGACCAGTATGGATATTTCCGTTGGCGTACGGAGGCCCATCATGCAACATGAACGTTGGCGCATCGACTCGCTGCTTTTGCAGCTTGTGGTAGGCATCAAGACTTGCCCACTTTTTCAGAATTTGCGGTTCACGGTTAGGCAAACCCGCTTTCATCGGGAACGCCGTCTGCGGCAAATTGATCGTATCTTTATACTGACTACCGGGTTTGTCTTTGCTCATTATTTTGCAACTATCTAGCTGGACTGTTCAGGTTGTGTTGGATCTCAGCATCGAGGATCCAAATTATAGCCGAGCATTTTATGTTAGATAATGGTTTCGACCAATCGGAAGTTCACCCAAAACACCATTTTTCGGTCAAAATCTTCAATTATTTCGCTGAAGTTCTCAATTATTTCGCTGAAGCTCTCAATTTCTGAGTTGAAACGCTTAAATATCAGACAAAATCACTCGTGCACGGGCGGCATCTTTCTCAATTTGGACTTTTAACTCATCGAAAGAATCGAATTTCAGTTCGTCGCGTATTTTCTCGACAAAGCGTACAGACATCGTTTGATGATAAATGTCTTGATCAAAATCGAATAGGTGAACTTCAAGTCGATTTTCTTTGCCGTCAACTG
>JAESTB010000420.1 GCA_016763815.1 Arenicella sp. | reverse complement strand
CTTTGCTAGATGCTTGGTTAGCTAAATCGTTACCATAGACACCGCTGACCCGTCGCGCCCACGCCGCGTTAGGCAATTCAAACACCGCCGCATGATCTACATCAAAGCTTGGCTGCAGCGCCGCCGCTTTAGACATGTCTTGGTGGTAACCGCTTTCTAGTGTTTCAAAGGTAGCCGCGTCATCACGCATAAAAGCAAAGGCGCTTGAATGTTGGGATGTGTGTTTAAACAAATCAGCTGGGTCAAAATAAAGGTCCTCTAGTGCAGCACCATAACCGTTGTAATTGAGATAAATGCCCAAATTCTCGAGCTGAGCTAACTTATCGATACTCAGTTTTAACGGTTTGGCTATGCCTTGCGCACTGCGTTTTAAGTTATCGCCAAAAGTACCCACGACGGCCCACTCTAGAAATTGACTGTTAAGGTGTTGATTGATCAATAGCGAAGTGCACACGTCAGCGGAGGTGTTAATCAATGCCTTCAAATTAGAGTGCTCGGGAACATCGCCAGCAAAATGATGGTCGCAATAGAAAACCTCAGCACCACAGCTCAGTACATTTTCTAAACCAAGCCGATTCTTATCCAGCGATACATCCAGCACCGTTATCTGGTCACCGGCGTTGGCCTCAACCCGTTCGAGTAAATTAATATCGCGTTTTACCCCAGTGATCAATAGCGACTCACGCGGCTCCGCCAAACGCAGTTGCGTGAGCGCGCAAATACCATCGGCGTCACCGTTAAAACAATCTATTACTTTCATCGACATGTTCTAGGTAGAAAAATATTTTTTTACATCACTAATTTATAAATAGGCGACAAGCTATGATGAGATCTCTTGATAGTAGTCCATCAAAATCTTAGCTACTTCTGGCCGTGAAAACTCAGGCGGCGGAGCAATTCCGTTGCCTAAGAGCTCACGAACTTTAGTGCCCGATAGAATAACAAAATCTTCAAACTTATGGTCTGGCACATCTCGCATCATCACAACTTTGTTCAATATTTTTGAATAAGCGGTATGGTCAGCGTTAAAGATTTCGATTTCTAATGCGCCTTCTGGAACTTTTTCATCAAAGATAGTTTGTGCATCAAAGGCACCGTAATAGTCGCCAACACCCGCATGATCTCGGCCAATAATAAAATGCGTCGCACCCATGTTCTGACGAAAAAGTGCATGTAGCACCGCTTCTCTAGGCCCGGCGTAGAGCATATCGAAACCGTAACCAGACACCATCACGCTGTCTGCTGGAAAGTAGTTAGCGACCATCTCGCGAATTGAGGCATCGCGTACATCAGCGGGGATATCGCCTGCTTTCAATTTACCCAACAGCATGTGGATCACACAGCCCTGGGCGCCAGTCGCTTGCATTGCCATTTTGCACAACTCTTCATGCGCGCGATGCATTGGATTACGAGTCTGAAAAGCGACTATTTTTTCCCAGCCAAGCTCAGCAATCTCAGCTCGAATTTGCACTGCGGTTCTAAAAGTTTCGGCAAAGTCGGTTTCGAAATAACTGAAATTTAGCACTTGGATATCACCCGCAACGGCAATCGTACCTTGTGACAAGAAGGCGCTTACACCTGGGTGCTCGGTTGATGTTGTGCCATACACTTCTTGAGCGATATCGAGTAGCTCTTGTTGGCTAAACTGGTCAACCGCGCTTACCGTTTGAATCGCTATTACCGGGTTACCGGCAACGTTAGGGTCTAGCAATGCAATTCGTTCGCCAACAACTACCTCAGCACTTTCGAGCAGATTCATCACCGGCACCGGGAAAAACACGCCCGCCTGAGTTGTCAGTGTAGCGGCTACCGATAGTGCATCGGCTTTGGTCATGTAGCCATTTAGCGGCGTGAAATAGCCACCACCTAACATCACTGCGTTAGCGGCCGTGGCTGAGCTTACTAATACTTGTTTTAGGTTTGCGGCTTCGGCAATCAGCGTGTCACGCTGAGCTTGGTCAGTAACCAAAAGAGGGTTCAGCGCGTCAGCGCCATGAGGTTTAATCACGGGATTCTCCAGAAGGGTTCCGTTGGAATATTTAACAGTTGGACTATTTATTAACAGCTAGGCTATTTAACACTTAGGCGATTTAACAATAGGGTCTAGCGATACAAAATAAGGAAGCGCTGTTCTTGAAGATAATTGAGGATAATATCAACCTCTTCTTCCAGCGTCATTTCATCGGTATGCAGTGTAATTTCAGGGTTGAGAGGCGCTTCATATGGGTCGTCGATACCAGTGAAATTTTTGATCTCACCAGCACGTGCTTTCTTGTACAGGCCTTTAGGGTCACGACCTTCAGCACAGGCTAATGCACAATCAACATGCACTTCAATAAAATTATAACCACCATCCCTATGCAGCTGACGCACTTCGTCTCTGTCAGCTCGGTATGGGCTAATAAAGCTATTCAGGGCAATGATGCCCGTGTCGCAATAGAGTTTAGATATCTCACCAATACGACGAATATTTTCAGTTCGATCCTCAGCCGAAAAACCAAGATTTTTATTAATACCCAAGCGGATATTATCACCGTCTAAACGATAGCTTAGCTTGCCCAGTTTATGCAGCGCCTTTTCAACAGCAATCGCGATAGTACTTTTACCGCTACCAGAAAGACCTGTGAACCAGAGGGTTACACCCTTCTGACCAAGTCGATTAAATCTGTCGGCGCGCGTTACGTCGCCATCTTGCCATACTACATTGGTTGCTTTTTGTTCAGTCATAATAGTTATTTGAGTAAAATTTAAATTTGATTGGTACTGTTATTTAATGCTCTTATGAAAAATTCTTATGATTAGGCGTCCTTACAACTACACATTTTTACAAAGAGTTCCGTAGAGGATCAAGTCAGAGCACTGCTCAATCGTTTCGAATAGATTCAGCGAGTCATCACGAATCAAGTTCGCTCCCCAAGAATTGCAGATGCCTATGATTGAATAGGCAATAAAGTGCGTATCGATATCCGCTCGCAAAACACCAGCGTTGATTCCCTCTGTCAATGTAGCTTCTAAAAGCCTGCGATAATTGGTTCCGAGCTCTTTGATTCGACTACGCCGCTCAACAGGCAAATACAAACGTTGCTCGTTATGAACCTTCATAGCGCTGTCTTTGTGAGAATAATTAGTCAGGTGCGAGGTAATAATGGCCATCATCTTGGCCTCGAACGGCTGATCTTTGACACAGATTTTCTTCATTCGTTCGACGTAAACATCAAAGCCGTATTCACATACCTCTTGTAGGGCTTGTTCTCTGGACTTGAAGTAATAATAAAGACTGCCTTGCTGGATACCCATTTCTTTGGCTATATCCTGAGTGGTCGCTCCATGAAAGCCCTTCTCTGCAAAGACTTTAGCCGCAGCCTCTATAGCCAACAGTTTTTTATGTGCATACTTCTTCGGCTTTTGCTCCGCACGCAGGTCCGCTTCGGCACCGGCTACTGGACCTCGAGCTACGGGCTTTTCGGCTAAATTGATAATGTTGTCTCGGTGAGTCATGGCGGCATTATAACCATGCGAGAATATTTTTCTATAGATCTATAGAAAATTCCACAAACTATTTAATTATCACCTTAGATCAATTAGTTATATCCATTGCATTATTGAAAGCTCTTTATTTCACTATCCCTTATAATTGACTTACGATGACCATATAACGATAGGTCACACCAAACCCTAAGATTGACGAAACCCTTTCACATAAATCAAAATGACTAAGCTCAGCATAAGCGAACTCCATATATACCCAGTTAAGTCAGCTAGAGGTATCAGCCTAGAAACCATGCAGCTCAATAGAAAGGGCCCTGAGTGTGATCGGCGCTGGATGGTGATCGATCACAACAATAATTTTGTTACTCAACGTAAAACTCCCAAGATGTGTTTAATTAACACTCAAGCCATTGATGGCGGTTTATTGATTTCGGCCAATGACGCAGGGGAATGTGCCCTACCGACAGGAGGCTATGCATTAATAGAATCGTCCGTATGGGGAACCGATGTTAAAGGCCAAGATTGCGGCGATCAAGCAGCCGATTGGATAAGCTCATTTCTCGGCAAGGAGTGCCGAATCATCTATATGCTCGAGGATTATTCACGACCGGTTGACTCTAACTTCGCCAGTCAAAATGAGCAAGTCGGCTTCGCTGATGGGTTTCCGCTACTGATTACAAGCGAGGCATCATTGGATGATTTTAATTCCAAGCTGGCCAATTCTGAACCTGACTTTAAGATCGCTATGAACCGATTCAGGCCCAATATTGTTATCACTGGCAACGCGCCATGGGCGGAGGATCAGTGGCAGAAAATTGCTATTGGTAACATCGAGTTCTCATTAGTGAAGCCGTGTTCGCGCTGTATTATCCCGTCGATTGACCCGCATACTTCCAACAAACAAATGCGGGTCAATCAAACTCTACTAAAATATCGCCGTCGTGATGGAAAAACCTATTTTGGCCAAAACGCGTTATACAACCGCTTGGGATCAATCAGTGTTGGCGACACCATACGAGTTATTCGTTAGTGTCAATTAAGTGGCCTGAACCGCTCGCCTAAGTACATCTCGGTAGCCTATTGCAATGCAATCATAGTCATCATAATACCCGCCTTGCTTAAGTTTTTTATGTAAGCTGGGCAAGCGATAACATGGAACGCTGGCGAATTGATGATGTTCAACATGGTAATTTACATAATTTGGCGCAACCAGCAAACGCTCCCACCACGATACTAAAGTGGTGCCGGTGTTCAATCGAGGTGAGCGTGAAGCTCTATCATCAGCAACGCCGTGCTCACCAATTTGACGCAGGCGAACTAGTAATGGAAGCACGAATATCTCAGCGGCCCACCAGAGTGCATACGCCCAAGGCGCGCCGACCAGCGTTAACACTGAAATCATTAGAAGGTGCGAAATGACCCATGGATAGTTCTGCGAAAATTTAAACTGCGACAATTTGCGTAAGGTATCGCGATAGCCAGTTTGGCCGGTCACATCACGAATAATTTTTCGTTTCAAGCTAGCACGTTGAACGGGATATTTGTCGACGAAAATTATATCTGGATCTTGCTCGGTACCGGCATGCCGGTGATGCTTTAAATGGTACTCACGATACGCAAACACCGATGTATTGACCACCGAGCCGCACAACCAATGCCCGACAAAGTCATTAACTTTCTGATCTTCAAAGAATGCATTGTGCGCGCACTCATGCACTAATATACCCAAGCCAAGTTGTCGCCCACCTAGCAGCAAGGTGGCAATTATGAAACTCAACGGATTCGGCCAATTTATAAAAATTGCGAAACTGAAGGCGACTGCAAACCAATTAATTGCCAGCATAACAAGCGCGCGAAAATTAGATTTATTACGCACTTCGTTTAAGTCACCCTTAGACAGAATTTCCGAGAGTTTAATATCGTTATCCAATGTTCTGCTCCTGTATTATAAGTTTTGCCAATGACAATATGCATAAAATATAACAAAAAAAATCAATAAATAATATACTATGTTACAAAAAAACGTTAAATCGATATCTCCTCGTAGACTGCTAATGTCGTTATTCAACGCGCCCGAGACCTCGACTCTTACTATCGGGCAATTGATTAAGGCCGGTGAGCTATTCGAAATTGAAGCAACAACCATACGAATGAGCGTTAGCCGATTAATCAAAGATGGTCTTATCGCCAGCATCAAACGCGGTGTTTATCAAACGGGCAAAAACGCTGAAAAGCTTAATTCAGAAATCAGGAGTTGGCGCACCGCCAGTAAAAAAACCAAACACTGGAATGGCGACTGGCTGATGGCATTAACCGGCCACCTAGGGCGTACCAATAAAACGCGGCTTCAATCCATGATTCGTGCACTTCAAATGTATGGCTTTGTAGAGATAGAGGTAGGTGTCTGGATTAGGCCTGCCAACCTGCGGCAAAACCTTAATCAACTTAATTCAAGCTTGGTCGATATCGGACTGGATTCGCGGGCATACTTGGTTAACGTAAGTCAGGTAGCCCCAGTAGAGCGTCAAGAAAAGTGGCACTCAAACTGGCCGGTCGCCGAGTTAACCTCAGGCTATGAGGAAATCATTAACCGTCTTGAAATCAGCCTCAGCCGTTTGAAAAACATGAGTAGCCAAGATGCGGCAAGAGAAAGTTTGGTAGTCGGCGAGTCGGCCATACGGCTGATTAATCTAGACCCGCTATTGCCAAAAGAAATTATCGACACGGCACAATTTCGAAAGCTTGTCCGCACCATGATTGCGTATGACAAAGTCGGTCACATTTACTGGCAGACTTTTCTGTCCAGCGAGCTCTAGCCATGAGCGGTACCAAAATATTGATAGGTCGCGATCTTCGGCCCTTTCACATAGCACTGTTCTAAGGTATCAATTTTAAATCCAACCGACGCTATCAAGCTTGGAATATCTCGATTCAAATTACACCCACCGGCTAGCTTTTTCCAAATAGGGTTTACTCTTCTCTGCCATTTTTGAATACCCTCGTCTGGCGCCTGACCGTGCTCGCTGAATACCAATTGGCCATCGGGCTTTAATACCCGCTTCATTTCAAGTAACGCGGCTCGCCAATCCTCAATGGTGCATAAGGTATAGGTCAGCATCACCGTGTCCACGCTATTATCGTCCAGCGGGATTGACTCACTTGGCAAGTCTAACCATTCAACCTTAATAGATGTATTATCAAGGTTTGCTTGGGCTTTACGTCGCATGCCAGCCGACGGCTCTAGGCCCCAGACCATGTCTACCTGCTCAGCATCGTAATGTTTTAAATTTAACCCCGAGCCCATACCAATCTCTAACACTTTCCCTTTAGCCATCGGTACCATTTTCGCGCGCTGGCGTTCTATTGCTTTCATGCCACAGGCGCAGTTTATAAAGTGCGGTAAAAAATACTCATCATACAAATTCATGGCGTGTCTCGTTCATCGCAAATGCTTAGCATATTAAATTACTCGCTTTTCAAAAAATCAGATTAACATGACCGAGGATAGAGGTTGTCAATAGCCGAAACGCTATAGTTGGTGACCTTGATCTTGATACCAATCCACCGCGTCGCGAATACATTCTTCGGCTATTGGCACCACATAGTCTAGCTCTCGAACCGCTTTACGACTGTCTGAATAATGCGTGATGGACATATACCGAGCTTGCCCAGGGTTTATTCCCGGTGCTTTTCCGGTAAATCTTGAGACGAATTCGCAGAGATATCCATAGACTACCAAAGTACGAGTACCTAGCTTAATCTTCGGTGG
>JAESTB010000419.1 GCA_016763815.1 Arenicella sp. | reverse complement strand
CCGATAAGGCCTGCTTTGCTGGCGGCATATGCCCCCATTCCCGGAAAAGATGCTGTATGGCCGACAAAGCTGGATGTGAAGATGATGGATCCAGATCCATTTCTTTGCAGGGCGGGAACTTGGTATTATTTTTACTAAAACGAAAGAAAGTACAATTATTTTCTTTTATGAAATTTATTGTTATGTTATTTTCACATTTAATCATTATTTTGTTGTTATTTAAACTTTACCTATAAGGATAATGTTTGCTCGAAAAAACGATGTTTGATCTACTTATCGTAGGTGGTGGCATTAATCGGGTTGGTATTGCTCGTGATGCGGCCGACCGTGGGTTAAAGGTATTGTTGTGTGAACGAGATGATCTTGGTTCTCATACCTCCTCCAACCTCCCCGGTTAATACCTGATAACGGTACGTCGTTACCCAAACAAAATGGTATTCGATTTTATATTTCGTATGCGAACCATGACGGCAATCCATTCTTCATATCTTAAACCCAACTGCTAGCTAAAAGCCGGGGAATTTAACCCAAAAAACGGACGATTAAACCAACCTAGATCAGTTTGCGGACTGGGCACGACACGCATACTTTTGGATTCGATTTGTAATGGCGATAGACGTTTCGATCAGTCGTTGGGTAACGCAGCGCGTCACCTTCCTGGCAGCGGTATTCATCATTATCTCGATCATAGCGGTACTGACGTTTGTAAAAATAACCCTTGCGATGCATGGGCCGACGATAACTGATCACTCCGTAGATATGTTCTTGTTCTAAACCATGGCACACGCCAGCCGTAAAATATCCTGCGTCTAAACCGCCGCCTGAACCTCGAATCCGAATCGTTCTCGTTGACGCTTCAATCGGCCTAGGTAGGGAATACTGTCATGCATATTGCCTGCGGTAATATGCATGACAGCAATCAGCTTATGTCGCTCATCGACGGTACGATGATCCAAGTAGAAGAAGCCTTTGGGCTTACCAAATAATCACTGTCAGCGTCAGTCGTACTTTGCGTGATCTCGCGAGTCTTAGGCGACTCCGCCTTCACCTTTAAAGGCTTTTTCACATGTGCTAGCCGATCTTCATCAATCGTCCGATCTAACTCGTCGAGGTAATCTCGACGACTTTGCTCAACCTGTACCTTAACCCACTTACCTTTGTTTGCATTCGCCTTTAAGGTGGATTGAGTCGGTATAAAGCTGATTACCATTAATCAGTTTCTTCTTCATCGCTTGCAGTACGATTTCATCAAAGATGTCTTGGTAGATGCTTGAATCATCAAAACGCCGCGGCGATTCGGGCTTAGTGTGGAAGCATCGGGCACCTTGTCTGTTAGTCCCAAGCCAACAAACCAACGATAGGCCATATTCACTCGTACCTCACGCATGAGTTGGCGTTCGCTGCGAATTCCAAACAAGTAACCGAGCAGCAAGAGTTTGAATAATCGAGTCGGATCTAACGCGGGTCGACCGTTGCCAGCACAGTAGAGATCCGCCACTAAATCGTGAATGAAATTGAAATCAATCGCCGATTCGACTTTACCAACCAAGTGATCTTTAGGGACAAGTTCATCTAGAGTGACGAACTCAAGTGTGGATTAAATAGGAGCGCGATCTTTTAGCATATCCCATTAAAAAAAGTCCCCACGCTAGGAGGGGATTTTGTCGACATTCTGAGGAGAGCAAGGCTCTCCTTTTTAGGGCTTAAGTTAGGGCGTCCGATTATCCAGCTTTTTGTTCTAAAAAACTGATGATCTGATTCGATTCGTATATCCAACGAACTTCTCCATTTTTTTCGATGCGCAGGCAGGGAACCTTTACACGACCGCCGCCTGCTTCTAGCTGTTGACGGTATTCGGTGTTTTTATTGATGTCACGGGCTTCAACATTTACGTTTAACTTATGAATTGCACGGCGAGTCTTGGTGCAAAATGGGCAGGCGAAAAATTGATAGAGAGATAAACCTTGCATGGCGGATTGCGCCTTTGCTTGTTCTTGCTCTGAGCGTTGGATACCCTTGGGTCTGGATATCCAGTCAAAAAAAACAATGATTAGGCCTAGCCCATTACGAGCACCTTTTAGGATGACAGATTTGAGTGACATAGGGAGATTGTTGCAAACGCAGAAGATTGATTATTGGCGGGCAGTCTACCTGTAATTTGAGTCTGAATGAATAGCGATTGGGCCAGTTTCGCTTGTATCCGATCGACAATAGCGATAACGTGAGCGGCGAACTACTCTGAGCACGATATTATGTCCGAACAAGATAGAAATAACCCTTTGCATGGCGTTGGACTTGATGCCATGTTCTCCGAAATATTGCGTCATTACCATTGGGAGATTCTGTCTGAACAGTTGAAATTCAAATGTTTGGAAAGCCACCCGAACTTTGCCGCAGCGACTAAGTTTTTGAAGAAAACTAAGTGGGCGAGAGAAAAAACTGAAGCGTTTTATCTTTATAGGTTCAAACAGTTAGCGATTCCGAGTGATGAAGAACAGCTGCTGCCGCCAAGAGAGAGAACCTTTGAAAGCGGGTTAGACGCGAAAGAACCCGCGGTTATCAATGAAGGCGATAAACAGTTCTTCGACGACCCAATTTCAGGGCCCAAATTTCATGATAAAGTGCCCCATGATGGTATGCCAACGGATAAAACCCCCTATGATAAGCCATCGCGTACTAGAGCATCCTCGAAACCAAAGCCCCGTCGAGCTAGTGAAAACAATGATCAAAGTGCTGAACAAAACGCCGATACAAGTGACGATCAAAACGCTGACAGTTCAGATCCCTGGGGTAAGTGGAAGAAGTAGTCTGTGAGAAAACATGCTGTTAGGCATCTTCATATGAGAGGTTGGCGCAGCGAGGCCCCGATTTAGAAGTTCCAACAGTAAGAAGTCTTACTAAAAGTCTTGGGCAATTATTTTTCGCTTTTCGTTGGTGAAGTTTTGCCTTGCTCTTGAGTAGCGGGTGGTGTTGGAACTAGGCTAGCAGTTGAAAAAAGCTTGGCAGTAAATCGTGGCGCATCATGGCGAGTTAAGTGATACGTCATCGATGTACCATCGCTGTTTAAGCTTATGTTCCAAACATTAGTGCTGGCGGCTGGAATAATAGTTGCCGTATGAGTGTCGGCGGCAAACGATTGGCTAAGTTTTGAGCCCTTATCTATCGCCATACCACCGTACATATTGACCTCATGGGGTGTGCCGTCCTCGTGTCTGTGGTCGTGTTTAAGTTGCAAACCACGCTCCGTTTTACTCACTATCCAAGTGCGCGAGGTGTCTTCACCGACGTCGAACGGAACTCTAATTTCTGTCTCAGTGCAGCTTTCTATCTTGGCAACCAAAAGTTTGCCAGAAAAATCATCTTGGCCTTCGGTCGGGAAGGTCATAGCCCCTTCGAAGCGCTGACCGCAGAGTGATGACAGCGAGTTGAAAAAAGCAAGCTGAGGATTATGCTCTTTGGCCGTGTTGTCGTGCGCGTGCAGTGGTAATGCCGCCGCTAGGCCAAGTACGAGTATGCTTAGAGATGAGATAAGTTTCATAGGCTGTATTGCTTGGTTTAGCTTGTCTGAATTAAGAGGGGATGAGTTGTTTCGGTTCATTCAGCAAGGATGAATTGTAGCGAAAAGCTCACTGGCACTGACTCGGCAATCGCTAAATTATTTACCAACGCCGAGAGTTTGCCAATCCCGTCGACCATGTTGTAGTCAGTCGCGCGAACGATGACTGGCTGTGTGCTAGAGACGATTAAAATTTTGTTGCTTAGCTTGCTAATTCGTAATTCTAGATCGAGCTTATTACTGACGCCATGCATCGACACGCTAGACGGTACAGTAGCTAATAGCGAGCCACCGCTTTTCAAATCGGCTAATTGAGCCGCAACATTAGCGCTGACCTCTATGGTTGGGTAGAGGCCGGTTTCGAATAACAGCTCGCGCATTCTCTCGTTTCGAATCGGCACTCTTGACTCAACGCTATCAGGCTTTATGATGATTGATACCTGGCTACCCGCAATGATGCCTGACAGGTCAGTGAAAGCATGAGATTCTCCGATATTACCCTTCTTAATGCTGGTGAAGTTGACTCTCGAATTTGCTGAATCGAGAATCCATGTAGTAGGGGATTCAATGGTTTCCGCATTTCCATAGGCCGAGACACAAATCAATACAAACAGAGCTATGGCTTTTATAAAATTCATAAGTTTTTGATCCAGTTAATTCGCTAACGTCTGGTCTGACCAGTTGCCGCAGGTAAGGTAATTGAATTATTTATCTCAACTTAGTATACCGACTTAATATTGTTAAAAGTAAATTACGTTTGTATTGCTGACGATAGCCGAGGCTAAAAAATAGTGAGATAAGTTTAGAAATTTTGGACTGATTTTGCGTGCGTATGCTTGCCTAAAATAAAATTCATGAATGCACTATTCTGGTGAAAAGCGGACATTATTGCGCCATGACTATTCACTCCATTATCGAGGAGCGTATCGCCGGTAAAGCGGTCGCTGCTTTGTACGCTAAGAGCGGCTTACGCTTAGAGCTTATAGACAAAAATACCGTTCTAGGTACTGGGCTTTGGCCCGATATGCGTTTTCGAATCGAGGGGTCAGAACTTGAGTTAGTGTGTGAGATTAAAACAGGCTTGTGCCGCGATATGCTCGAACCTGTGGTTAAATTGCTACAAACAGCGGTAGAAGGTCGCCCGCCAATGATTATGGCTAATTATATTGACGCTAAGTTAGGCCGAGCTTTACGAGAGTTCGGTGTCAATTACGCTGATGTAAGTGGCAATGCCTATATAAAATTGGGTCCATACTTTATCTTTATTGAGGGTCAAATTATTGCCGATGGTCTAAGCCAAACCCGATCGGCGAAGCAATTCAGTTCGACTGATTTACAGGTGATTTATGCCTTGCTTACCAATCCTAATTTATTAAATCAAAATTATCGTGAAGTGTCGCAATGTGCCAACGTGACTCTCGGCGTTTGTGGCTCAGTATTTCGAGAGCTTAAAGATCAAGGTTACTTTGTCGAAGCGGTAAGCACTAAGAAACGCGAATGGCGTGCCAAGCATAAGTTGATTGGGCGTTGGGTAGAGCAATATCCAATGTTAATAAAACGCGCGTTTCTAGGTGAATTTTCGACGCCAAAGTCAGATTGGATGCTGGCAGATAGCTTGAGTAATTTCGACGCCCAGCTTGGTGGCAAGGTGGCGGTGGCCAAATACGCACAGGCTGAGGTTGGTGGTTATTCTGTTTACGTCAATGATCAGCAGCAATGGCAGTTTATCCGTCAAATGGGTCTGACTAAAGACGCTGAAAATTCGGCTGAGACGGCGAGCTCAAACGTTAAAGTATTTTCAAAGTTTTGGGGCCGCGCCACGGTTTCTCAAGAGTTAGATAAGCCAAGCTCAACGGCGAGCCCGGTGAACCCATCAACTGTGCATCCAACAAAAGCACACCCATCAATAGTGCATCCATTAATGGCTTATGCCGAACTCATCCAAACAGGTGATCATCGCAGTCGCGATGCCGCTAATCGAATTGCCTCGAGATATTTTGTTTAGGGCTAATACATGAATACTCAATGGTG
>JAESTB010000418.1 GCA_016763815.1 Arenicella sp. | reverse complement strand
ATCTACATCCTTTTCTATAGAGCGAAACCGAGCCGGCTCGGTTTCCATCATAGTATTACGCGTAGGTCTTCTCAAGAAATATTGCAAGCTATTGTTTTTTCGATATAAAGCTATCATCGTTAGATGCTGAACGCGCAGCATCCAGTACAGTAAAGTGTCCAATCGAGTTGTGCTTCAAATATATACTGTATGTTTATATAATTCTCAAAATGACTGAAACCTAATTTTCTAAAGCGCGCGCATACGGTACTAAAAGTGCTCAGTGTCCGCTTTGAGAGTTGAATACTCATTTGCTTATGTCAACGTGAACTGGTGAAAGTTACGCAAAGCGGATGCCTGAACACAGGCACACTCTATTTTGAGCTTAAACGATTAGATTGCCTTTCATATTTTGGGTTATGTCTAAAACATTTTTGAGATGCACTTACAGAACGTGTTTTCCCAACATCGTCAGTTATAGACACAATACATGAAACCCGATACTCGATTCCTCGAACACGCACTTCCTTTATTTTTTCAAACTGAAAGACGACCATTATCCGATCAAGCAATCTGAGAACGTACGCTTGAATCTCATCTTAAGATTACGCTGATATGTACTCAATGGTTCTGGAAGATCGATGATGGGGAAAACAAGTACTTCGATCTCTTTGGCGCTAACCCTCTCAGCATAGGAAGCAAGAATGCCTAAGCCCCAATAACCATCAATATCATTATTACGACAAACACTGAATGTAGCCATTCCATTAGCAAGCGAATAAAGTTCTCTGCGGCGAGGATTAGATATCATAATATTAGGGTCAGAATATAACTACGGACCTGCAATGGCTGCATTGGTTGATTCTACCTCTTTAAAAAGCAAAGCCCAGTTATTAGGCTTCGTCTAACCTTGATTTCCATAAGGTCTGACTAAGTTCAAACTTCTCCATATATTAGTGTTACAGCTAATTATCCTTATTCGATTTTATCAATAGATAGACAAGGTAAACTGGCAGTGCAAAAATAAACACAACAATGCTGATCTTAAGTAAAAGAGCCCAAGTCATTGATAAATTCTCGCTATAGCGAAGAGGTGCTCGCGGCACCAATTCCGTGCTCAAGCATAAATTTCTTAAACTTGAAATAAATATCAAATGCCGTGGTTTCGCCGTCAACTTCTACTAAAAAGAACGGCGCTCGCGTAACCCCGTACTGCTTAGCTAAGCGCACACCTTCAGATTGCGGGTCGCGGTCATCAGCGATAGCTATATGGTTAATTGAATCAATAAGGTCTTCAGATTCAAGGCGTTCACTAACCTCGCGACACTTTTTACAAAGTTCACCAGAGCTGAGAATTTTTTTAACGAAGGTAATATGCATTGTCGATAGTCGGGTTAGTGAGTCGCGCGTCGGCGCGAAAAAATTAAAGCACCACCGTCCGCCGACGGTTGATAGACATCACTCATCTCCGTAAAGGCTTTTAGCGCTGTTTCAAGGCTTTCGCCTTCAGGTAGCTCAAATGCATTGCAGCCTGAGCGAGATAGAAAACCTAGTTGATCATATTTAACGTCGCCAATGGCCCGAATCTCTCCCTTATAGTTAAAGCGAGTGCGAAGCTTGTAGGCATGTGAATACGAGCGGCCGTCAACATGTGACACCATCGGCAATACTATGCTGGCAATTTCTGAGTACTCATCGCTAAAATCCTCTGGGAACTCATCGGCTGCGATTTGTACCGCAACGACGCCATCGCGGATCTTGAGTTCGGCCTTGTGGTCAAGCCATAAATTCATTGGCACGCTGATATCGCCTTGCGGTAAATCAGCGATGCTTAATTCTTCAGTCTCGGCGACGTGGTGAATCGTATTCTCAACTATTTTTTGATCAATGATCGCTTGAGCGTTGAAAATGTCTGTCTGTATTCGGTCTGGTGTGCCTTTAGAGCGTGCTTTAATCGCCCTGTTCGCAACTGTTTTGGTGGTTGACATTACACGTCCTCCGCATATACTTTTTCTTTAAACGGGTCGATTCCCACGCGGCGGAAAGTATCCAGCAAACGTTCATCGCCGGTTCGCATGTCTTTATAAACATCCAAAATGTCGCCAATGGCATCGCTAACTTTGTCTTTAGCAATTGCTTTGCCTAAGTGTGTGCCGAGCGCAGCATTGTTAGTCGCGTCGCCACCGACCGTTAGCTGGTACCACTCTTCGCCTTTCTTATCGACACCTAAAATACCAATATGGCCTACATGATGGTGACCGCATGCATTCATGCAGCCAGACATTTTAAGCTTTACTTCACCTATGTCGTAGAGTTTTTCAAAGTCGTCGAACTTTTCGTTAATTTGTTTCGCGACTGAAATTGAACTGGCGTTGGCGAGTGAACAAAAGTCTAAGCCTGGGCAGCAAATCATGTCGTTAACCGAACCAATGTTTGGCGTTGCTAATCGCTCAGCATCCAGTGCTTTCCAAACCTCTAAAAGGTCTTGTTCGCGAATATCCGCGAGTACTAAATTTTGCTCATGCGTTACTCGAATTTCGGCAAATGAATATTGTTCGGCAATAACCGCAATTGCATCCATCTGCGCGTCAGTAACGTCGCCGGGAGCAACACCGTGTTCTTTTAGCGAGATATTTACTATGCGATAACCCGGCTGAATATGCTCAACCGTATTGTTGTCATACCAAGCTTTGAAGCGGTTGTCTAAGTCGCGCCACTTTGCTATACGATCGTCCCCTGCTTCTAAATCATCGTAAGCCGGTTTTGGAAAGAACGCTTGCATTGTCTCAAAATCGATATCGTGCAGCTTAAGTTCGCCGTCTTTAAAGTGCGACCATTCGGCGTCAACCTCATCACGAAAATCATCTATGCCCATGGCATTAACTAATATTTTTATACGAGCCTTGTATTTGTTATCGCGTCGCCCGTGGAGGTTGTAGACACGCAGTATCGCTTCGCAATACGATAAAATATCTTCACGAGGCAAAAACTCCTTGATTACTTTGCCGATCACCGGTGTTCTACCTAAGCCGCCGCCAACATAAACTCGAAAACCTACCTGCTTGGCATTGTTAAGAACCACTTCCAAACCGATATCATGAAACTTTACTGCCGCACGATCTTCGGTTGCGCCGGTAACGGCGATTTTGAATTTACGCGGTAACCAATAAAACTCTGGGTGCAAGGTTGACCATTGACGAATAATCTCGCAATAAGGCCGTGGATCAACAATTTCATCGGTGGCAACACCAGCATAATGATCTGATGAAATATTACGAATGCAGTTGCCACTGGTTTGAATTGCGTGCATTTCGACGTTTGATAGATCTTGTAAAATATCAGGTACGTCCGCTAGTTCCGGCCAATTGAACTGAATGTTTTGACGCGTGGTGAAGTGGCCATAGCCCTTATCGTACTGGCGCGAAACCTGGGCCAAGGCGCGCATTTGCTCAGAACTAACTAAGCCATAGGGAATAGATACACGAAGCATGTGAGCGTGAATCTGCATGTATAGGCCATTGCGCAAACGCAGTGGCGCCAAGTCGGTAGCACTAAGCTCACCCGATAGATGGCGTGATACTTGACCTCGAAATTGTTCGACCCGATCTGAAACAATGGTCTTATCGACCGCATCATATTTATACATAGAAAAGACTCACGATATGTCTTGAAAAACACTGCAACTACTAAAAACACCGCTTTGATGCGAATTAATACGCGTTGAAACGATGCCGGACGCGAGCGTCCATATTGTGCACGGGACTATACCGTTTAGTGCCAAAAATCTAAAGTAATAAGCATTTATACATATATAAGACCTGCTTCTTAGCTAACCCGCGCTATATCACCCCATCTAGTGGTAAACGAGCGAGATAGCAGAGACCTTTTTTGTCGGCTTAGATTGGCACCGTTGATTGACAAGCGAGTCTCAAGACTAATGGACTTGGGCGTCTCTTTATTTGAGGCAACGGCCGCATACTTAGTGATTGTAGGGAATAATCCAATTTGATCGCCGTCGTTGGCACTCAAATCTGTCAAATTTAATTTCAATGATTGATACTGGTAACCATCGCGCCATACGCTATCTAATAGCTCGATCGCCAGTTTTCGAATAGCGGCTATCGAATCTGTCGGTTTTGTTAATTCACTCGTGAGGCTGTTTTCAAAAGCGGGGACTCGTTTATCCAGTGGCGAAATTGTTAGCGCTATGGTAACCGTTTTGCAGTTATTCGATAGACTGTTTAACTGCTCAATCGCACTAACTACTTGGGCGCCTAGTACACGTTTTATTTGCTTGAAGCTATTCGCATCAATTTGTTTGCCAGTAGTAAAAACAGAAGCCTCTATAAGACTTTGCTCTGGTGTTTTGCACGGTAAACCTGATAATTCGATGGCAATACGTTCAGTAATCATTGAGCTGTGTCGCCGAACTTGATTTTTCGGTGCTTGGCTGAGGTCCAGTGCGGTATGAATATTTATTTGGCTTAGGCGGTTTGCTACTTTTTTGCTGATGCCGGCAATATCAGCTACGGCGATGCGTTTCAGGATTAACGATCGCTCTGAAGCCATGCTTAGATCAATAACGCCATCATGTTTGCTGTGCGTTTGTGCTGCATCGCAAGCTAGTTTTGCGAGTGTTTTTGTCGCAGCAATGCCGATAAATACAGAGATTCCAAGCCATTGCTTAAGCGTGTCTTTCAGGTGTATAGCGTATTGATGATAAGGGCTACTCGGCTCAAGGCCGTTGAGCTGCACTAACTCGGACTCCGACACTTTATGTTCAGACAACTTATATTTAGATAAATTAAGGCCTTCCAACGCCAAAACCGCCTCATTGCTTGCATACGCTGAAACCTTTGGCGCTAATAGCTCCAATGACTTAATCAAGCGCGAGGATAAATCGGCATAAAGCTCATAGTTTGGGCGACACACATTGACTGCGTGATCTGATGTTATTTGAGAAAATCGCAACATTAGTTGGTCGCCAGCCATACCGGGTTTCAGTCCTAGGTCTCTCGTTTCCTTTGAGCTAGCGATAATTGGGTCATCGCCGATTTCACCGCTGGAGGTAATCAGCAAACCTCGCTCTATAAGTTCAGGCCTAAATAGACGCTCGCATTGAATATAAAAATCGGGGCAATAGACAACGCCAAACATAAACTGGGCCGCTAACGGACAGCGTGAACAACATAGGTGACGACCCCGAATACTTCAAAGGCTGAGTCATCAGTTATGTTGGTTGGCGTATAGTCCAAGTCTTGGTTGTTCATGGGCAGCAACCTTAGTTGTGGCGAAAGTTCCAGCTTCTTGACGGTAAATGAGTGATCAAGGTTAGCCACGACAATGTCTCCATCACGAGCGATGATTGATCGGTCTACCACTAAAACATCGTCGCAATGAATCCCGGCGTCTATCATTGAGTCACCGCTGGCTCTAACGAAGTAGGTTGCCGTTGGGTGTTGAATGCACAACTCATTAAGGTCGAGAGCTTCATCAGATTCGCCAAAGTCATGGCGTAATGCCATCATATTCATAGTGAATAAAACCGTTATTCTTGATTGTTGTACAATAATAGCACTACTTTCTTTAACTGCAAACTTTAGCGAGCATCTTTTTCTTGCATCCGTGGTCGTAAAGCTCGGTTGAGATGGCGAGTGACGATTTCTACGATTATGGCGATCGATAAAAAATGTCGATTTCAGCGTGTTCGATGTCACAGACCTAAGCCTATAACGCAGATATGCTGTTTTGATATCCGCAAAAGAAGGTCCAGCATTTATGAACAGCTTATCTACTGAATTCGCACCACGCCCGGTTTTAGACTATCCATTTAAGATGCGTTGGAGCCCAGAGCCCGGTACGCCATTTGAGGTTGTCGACGGAGTTTATTGGTTGCGTGTTCCATTGCCGATTGCTTTGGATCACATCAACTTATGGATTCTTCGAGACGGTGACGGTTGGACGTTAGTCGATTCCGGTTACGACGCGCAGATATGTAAAGATGTTTGGGAGACGGTGTTTGATGGCTTCTTAACACCAGAATCGGTAAAAAAAATAATCATTACTCATTTTCATCCCGATCATATTGGCCTTGCTTCTTGGTTAGCCTTGCGCTGCGACTGTCCAATTCTAATTTCCGAGGGTGAATACCGGCATTACCAATCGATTATCAATCGCGACCCACTTGAGTTTATGCAAGAGGCGTCGGCATTTGTAAGCGAAATGGGTTATAGCCCCGAGATGGTTGAAAAGTTCGTCAGTTTTATGGGAAGTGATGACAAGCCGGCCGAATCTCGTGTTCAACCAGAGATGTGTCAGTTCATAAAAGACGGTGACATTATCGATATAGATGGCCGAGATTGGCAAGTAATCTCGGGCAATGGGCACTCGCCTGAACATGCATGTTTGTATTGTGAAGAACTCAATACGATGATTTCTGGCGATCAGTCGATTGCTCGAATTTCCTCTAATGTAAGTGTCTACCCGTCGAACCGACATAAAGATCCACTGGGAGACTGGTTATCTTCGTGCCAAAAATTAATAGATTCTTTGCCTGCTGACACCCTAATGTTACCGGCTCACCAAGAGCCATTTCGTGGCAATACAGACCGAATGCAGCAGTTGATCGACGATCACCATGCGCAATTAAATCGGCTTCGACTAGCGGTTGACGCGCCTATCTCTCCAGTCGAAGCACGAGCGGTGTTGTTCAATAGAGAATTAAATGTGATCGAAACCTTGCTTGCTACTGGTGAGACCTTGGCGCATCTAAATTACTTAATGCACCGTAAAGAAATCAGCCTAGCCTACGACGCTAACGGCGTAGCACGTTATTCAGCTGGTTGATCATATGAATTTTGCGACTCAATTAGACCCGCTGAGCTAGCGGCGCTAATCGTAGCCAGTGCCATAGACTTGCACTCGCGTTGCTGGGTTGGGTCGCATAGATTGGTTGGCCTTTTGCTGTTGTAGCGCTTTCACTCTGGCGATGACCATTTTTACTTTGCTGGCATACCGCGTTCTCTGCTCGATGGTTTGAGAAAGATTGTGTGCTTTCTCTAAGTCTTTGAGAGCTGATATATGTTTGTTGGTAAGCTGTTTGATCCGACTGCTTAGCTCATAAAAATCAGGGTCATCCTGGTGTAGCGCAATTGCTCGCTTTATTGATTTTGAGGCGCGACGATAGTCTTTTTCTTTATACGCATCTTCGGCGTTTTGATAGTGTAAGTAGGGGTTCCGTGCGCGCGCCCGTGAGGCCAGCTTTTGGAATCGTTGAGCGGCGATTTTTCGGCCTTGTTGAGTGTATAGGCGCTCAAGATTGCTGGCCGCAAGACTGTTTTTGTCGCTGATGTTAAAGGCTTGTAAATATATTTTTTCGGCCAAATCTAACTGACCAGTATGCTTGTAAACGGCTCCAAGGTTAATCCACATGTCTGGATTAGTCGGGTAGACCGAAGCCGGTAGATTTAAATAGTGAAGCGCACTAGCAATATCATCGTTTTTTAGGTGTTCTATGCCAATATTACTGAAAAGCAGAGCCGTAGCCTGTCGCTTATCAATGAGCCGTTGCGGGAACCCTTGCCTATATTCTTCCATTGCCAAGTCAAAAATTTGGGTATTGTGAACGGTCCGAAAAACGGCGTTTACGTGTCGGTAGAAGATTAGGTCGTTTTGCGAATCTTGGCCCCACATATCTGGCAAGTCAACTTGGTTAACGCGTAAATTAATATCAAGCTCGGCGGCCAATTCGATCAATAGTAGCGTGAAGCTTAAGCAATTGCCTCGACCTTGCTTGAACGCTTGAGCCGGTGTCAGGTTGGCGGATAAGT
>JAESTB010000417.1 GCA_016763815.1 Arenicella sp. | reverse complement strand
TGATGTATTCGTTAATACATATGGATGAGCCGGAATTATCGATAAGGTCAACACTGCCGGTGATCAAGCTTAGCAATATCCCGGATGAGAAAGCGGATATCCCCTTAGTGAAACGAGCTGATCCGCCGATAGAAGTCGAGCCAGCGCCAGTGATTTCCAAGGCTGTCGAGGTTTTCGATATCGGCGAAATTGAAACCGATTTAGGAGGCTATTATGAGCCAGCTGCGTCCTCGGGTGCCCCAGTAATGCCGATGGATAATCAACTAGTGATCGCGATTGGGTTTCCTCCTGAGTATCCACGTCGCGCCTTGATGCGTGGAGTTGAAGGTTATGCGATTGTTGGTTTTAGCGTTAGCGCAGCCGGATCTGTGGTTGCTCCGTATATATTAGAGTCTGAACCGAACAAGTTATTTGATCGTTCGTCACTCAAGGCAATTAGTAAGTTTAAATACAAGGCTCGAAAGGTCAATGGCCGAGCGGTTAGCACCGATGGACAACGCTATATGTTCACCTATAAGCTGGAACTAGAATAAGAGCGCTAACGCTGGGAGATCACTACTCAGAGTGGCTACCAGCGAAGGGTTGCTAAAACGCCATTAGGAATGTTTTTGATCTCAATGCGGCCTTTATGAAGCTTCATGATTTCTTTTACAAAGCTCAAGCCTAAACCGGTGCTCTTACTGACCGGCTGATTATTATTGCTTGGTGGCAATGAGTAAAAGCGGTCGTAGAGCTTGGCTAGGGCGAAGCTGGGTATTGCTTCGCCTTGGTTGAAAATACTTACCCGAGTGCGACCGTTTAATGACTCTATAGAAATGTCTATCTGGCCACCGCTATGACAAAAGCGAATAGCGTTATCGAGTAGGTTTGCCACCGCTTGGCCGATCAATACACGGTCTCCACTACAGCTAAAATTGGTTTGCTGCGGAAGATTGATTTTCAGTTCTCGCTCGCTAATTGTCGGTGAGCGTTCTTGCACTAATCGTTTGATGGTTGCTGCCAAATCGAATTCTTCAGTGTTAAGCAGCTCGGTGGTGCTTTCGAGTTTTGCCAATGACAGCATGCGATCAACTAAGCGCGACATACGCTGATTTGAGGTATTGATGTTATTCAAGAAGTGCCCGCGGTCCTCAGCGGGCATATCTTCGCTCATTAATTCAACCGCACAGCGAATACTGGTGATAGGCGTTTTTAGTTCATGTGTGAGGCTATGAATGTAATTCTCGACATATTCTTTACCGTCGAGTTGCGAGCGCATGTACGAGATTGAATTCGACAACTCGGCCAAACGCACATCGCGCATAATTGGCGGAGTTACTTTTCGGCCTTCAGCAACGTTATTGGCGTACGTGGCTAACTTATTTAAAGAGTGAGTGAACCAGAGAGACAACAGATAGCCTAACAGCAGCGCTAGGGCCAAAAGCACGAAGGCGTAATTCTGCAGTTGCTTTGTTTCAGTCAGCAGGTGGCCCTCTAGGCTGTCGATAGGCTTTAAAACGCTTACTACACCGATGGTGTTTCCTTGGTGGGTAATTGGTGCCGCGATAATCATTACCTTAGGGTCTTCGGGTTCAGTTTTGAGTTGGCTGGTGTATGAAGTGCGAGCGCCATACTTGCCGTCGAGCGTAAGCCGTACATCTCTCCATTTTGAATAGTCTTCGCCGATATTCTCACCGGTAGAGTCATAGATGATGATGCCGTTTTGGTCGGTCACATAGACCTCAGAATCGACATCGGTTTTGGTCACTTGATAGATTTGAGCACTGAACTTTCGAAACCCTAATTGTTCGAATACGCGCTTTAGCTGAATGGTACTTAGCCGATCATTTTGAATCGCTTCGTCTTCAATAAAGGTTGCCAGTATTTGTGCCACGTCGACCAGAACACTTTCAGCTGATTGTCTCATACCATCGTTAAGCCGTTCGATAGCATTGTCCAAAGTGAACCAAATCAAACTTCCCAGTATGACAAAATAGATACCGAACGCTCGAAGGCTATAACTAATCTTCATATTGACCAGCCGGCGGCAGTGTTGCAGTTTGAGTCATGTATCATTAACCGGTAAGTTTAAGAACGGGTCAGTTTAAGGCTATGGCTCTAAACTGTAACCAAATCCGCGGTGAGTAATGATGAACTCTTTGTGAGGATTTAGTGTTTTTAGCTTTGCTCGCAGGGTCTTGATATGTGTGTCAATTGCTCGGTCGTCAGAGGGGTGATTACTGGACCAAATGCTTTCGATAAGTTGGCGACGTGAGAATACTCGGCCTGGCTGGGCTATGAATGAGGTCATTAATTGATATTCAGCACGGGTTAAATCAATCGGGCTCGCTTGATAGGTGACGACTCTTTGTTCGGCTAAATGGCGGAATAAGCCGTTGTCGGTAGTTGCATTTTGCTCGAGAATTTTCTGTTGCTTCTCTAATCGCTTGAGAACGACTCTTACTCTTGCCACTACCTCACGAGGGCTAAATGGTTTTGTCACATAGTCATCGGCGCCAATTTCGAGCCCTACGATGCGATCGATTTCTTCACCGCGTGCGGTTAAGAAGATAATTGGCATATCATTGCCGGCGTTGCGAACCGTTTTAAGCAACTCGAAGCCGTTGCCGTCGGGTAAGCCAATGTCAAAAATTCCTAGGTCGTAAGAATGTCGGTTTATGTTGCTTAGGGCCGCTTCACAACTCGATACCCAAACGGGCTCAAAGCCTTCGGATGAGAGCGCGTAGGTTAATGTATCAGCGATTTCTTTTTCGTCTTCAACGAGTAGTATGGTTTGGTTCACTTAAATATCTCCATCTTGGCAGCTCAAACTATTCGTTTTATTCTAATTTGGCAAGCGATCCGTCGTTCAATGGTTTGAATTACCTTTGTTGCAGGCCGGTGGGCATTTTAATTTTTCGCCAAGATTTGCTAAACAAGCTCAAAAAATAGTATGCTGCGCCAGATAAACACCAATTCTAACTGATCGTCGAGGACGAATGTATGCGTTCAATTTTGGTTGTAAACCCGAAGGGTGGCTGCGGCAAAACGACTATCGCCACCAATTTGGCGACCTACTATTCGGTGTGGGGCATGTCAACAGCGTTGGTGGACCTCGACCCTCAACAATCAAGCATGGATTGGCTACGTGTACGGCCCAAAGATGAGAATCCAATTCAAGGCTTTAATGCTCTCAAAGGTAAAATTTATCTAGATGCCGATACTGAGCGGGTAATTTACGATTGCCCCGCCAGAACGGACAGCAAAAAAGTGGCCAAGTTGATCGACTTAGTTGATGTGGTGATTATTCCAGTGATGCCAAGTTCGATTGACATGCGTGTCGCAGCAAAATTTATTGCTGATATTGTTGGTAAGGTAAAGGCCTCCAACTCGAAGGTGATTATGGGCGTGGTAGCAAATCGAACCCAGAAAAACTATCACTCCCACGCTGCTTTAGTCACGTTTTTAAAAGCGCTTGATGTTCCGTTTGTTGGTGCTCTGCGCAACTCCGAAAACTATGTTAAGGCAGCTGACTCTGGTGTCGGAATTTTCGAAGTTTCGCTCAGTGAAGCAAAGCAGGATATGAAAGAGTGGGAGCCTATCCTTCATTGGGTAGAAGGCAAACGTGTGCTATAAACCTATTGAATGAACGATGTTCGCCATGTTCATTTAGTTTCACTCGCGGCACCGCTATTTTTTCGGTGTTGCAAACATTGCCGCCGCGTCGATCTTAATCGACAGGTGACTGGCAAAGAATTTTTCATAACCTTGGCTTATGTTTTGTAATCGGTATCGCATTAAGAATATTGATACCCTTAAGCTAGTAGCGCCATTTCGTTAGCCTTGGCTGGTACGGGCGCGGGTTCTAATAGAGGATTTACCCATGAAGATTAATTTCATAAAGTTATTAGCCATAAGTTGCCTATTGTTGGTATTACAAGCCTGTGCCACTAACCCCGTTACTGGCAGGCCTGAGTTGGCTATGTCAGAAGCTTGGGAGAAAAATGCGGGCGCACAATACCACCAAGAAATACTTAAGCAGTACCAAGTGTATGACGACCCTGAGTTGCAACAATACATTAATGATATCGGTCAACGGTTGGCGAAGAAAAGTCATCGTCCTGACCTACCGTTTACTTTTACCTTGCTAGACAGCCCTGACGTTAATGCTTTCGCGCTGCCTGGAGGTTATGTCTATGTGACACGCGGTATTATGGCCTACATGAATAAAGAATCTCACCTGGCCGGTGTTATCGGTCATGAGATTGGCCACGTAACAGGTCGTCATGGTGCTCAGAGAGCAGCACAACAACAAGTGACACAAATCGCCTCGGTAGCGGTCGCCATAGGCACTGGCAGTGGCGAGTTATTACAGGCATCGCAAATGTTAGGCGGCGCCCTGATGAGCGGTTATGGTCGAAAGCAAGAATTGCAATCAGATGAATTGGGCGCAGAGTACATTGCGCAAAATAATTATAATCCTGAAGATATGATTGATGTGATTGGCATTCTTAAGAATCAAGAGCTGTTTGCCAAGCAACGAGCCAAGGAAGAAGGCGTAGAGGTTCAGGGTTACCACGGCCTGTTTTCGACACACCCGCGTA
>JAESTB010000416.1 GCA_016763815.1 Arenicella sp. | reverse complement strand
TTGCCGCGCCAAGCCCATACTGTGGGGCTAACATAATGTACCGTTGGGATGCCGGCTTGCTTGAGCTTTATCTCTAAGCTCAAATTAAAGTCTGGCACGTCGATACCAATAAATACATCGGGCCGCCATTCAAGCATATATTCACGAATGGTTTTGCGAATACTGAGAATTTCGAACGCCCCCTTCAGCGCTCCGGCAACTCCCATAATGCTAATTTTACCCATCTCAGCAAGACTAACCGCGCCCTGCTCTTGCATTAGCGGCCCGGCCAAACCAACAAACTCGGCGTTTGGGTAACGTAATTTAAACGCCTTTATCAGTTCGCTACCTAGGTAGTCACCCGACTTCTCACCTGCAACAATACCGATTTTCATAGTCGTTCTAACACTCATTCGCAAACATAGGCGTAAACCTAATCTTAGCGAATAACGCCGCGCTTCGAGTCCTTAATAAAGTTAATCAAATCTTTTACTTGGGGGCTATACCAGTCGTGTGTCGCCAGTTCATCGAGGGCGTGCGCCATGGTGTGGCCAGACCGGTAAATCGTTCGGTAAGCGCGTTTCAACTCAACGACGGTATCCTTATCGATGCCCCGGTGCCTTAAGCCTCTAATATTGATACCATGCGTGATAGCTTTGTTGCCAGCGACCAACATATAAGGCGGTACGTCTAAAGTGCAATAGGTATTCACACCGCAAAAGCTATGTTCGCCTATTCGCACAAACTGATGCACCAAAGTATACCCGGCCAGCACAACATAATCACCGACACGAACATGTCCAGCCAAACTGGCGTTGTTCGAAAATAGTAAACCTGACCCTAAACGGCAATCATGAGCGATATGAACGTAAGCCATGAACAGGTTGTTACTGCCGATAGCGGTGATACCTTCGTCATCCACCGTGCCACGATTTACCGTAATATTTTCGCGGAACACGTTATTGTCGCCAATGGTAACCTGAGTAGGCTCGCCTTTGTAGGAGATCGATTGCGGCTCACTACCGATCGCTGTAAACGAAAAAACTTGATTGTTAGCGCCTAATTCTGTGTGACCCTCAATGACCACCTGAGAGGCGATTCTTGATCCGTCGCCAATCTTTACATTAGGGCCTATAACTGAATAAGCACCGATAGAAACATCGGCACCTAGTTCAGCACCTGTCTCGATGATCGCGGTTGGATGAATATTCACACTCATAGTTTAAGCCTCAATATCTTTGAAGGTAAACATCAACTCGGTCGATGCGACGATTTTTCCGTCGACCTTTGCAACGCCTTTGCACTTCCACATGTTTTTTATCTTACGCATTAACTCAACTTCAAAAATAAGTTGGTCACCAGGTTCAACCGGTCGCTTAAATCGCGCTTTGTCTATGCCTGTAAAATAGTAAATTCGACTTGATGTATCGATATCTTCACGACCATAGCTAGCCATTAGAGCAGCGGCTTGAGCCAATGCTTCAATAATTAATACGCCAGGCATCACCGGGCGACTGGGAAAGTGTCCTTCAAAGAAAGGCTCATTATAGGTCACGTTTTTAAGAGCGACCATGCTCTCCTCAGGCACCGCCTCTAGTACTCGGTCGATTAATAAAAACGGGTAGCGATGTGGTAGCAAATTTTTGATTTGATGTATATCGAGTAACGCCACTGGACAGATCCTTTTTTAATTTGTTGTAGAACGCAAAAGACTCCCTTAATGGAAGCCTCTCAAACAATACCAAATAGTAGTATAGCTTTTTTCTGCATGCAACCGGGTGCATTTTATAGCCCCCGATTAGCATTTTTGGCAACCGTAACTCAAGTAATAACTTAAGATTCAATCGCCACGTCTGCGTCTATTTTGAGGACATACGCTGTAAAATCTTTTGCGTGATGTTCACTTTAGGGCCTGCGTAAAGTACACCGCTTCGTAAAATCAGGTCGTAGCCTCCCTCTTCAGCAAACTTCCGTACTTCTTGGTCTACCGAGCTTTGAAGTTTACTAACGACTTCGTTCTGACGCACTTCGGCTAAACGCTCTGTATCTTCAGAAAGCAATTGCAGCTCCCGACGTTTGCTTTGGAACTCAAGTTGCTTATTCTTGTACTCCTCTTCGGAGTAAATAGTTCCTGCGTTCTTGCTGATATCTTCTTGTAGTTTAACAAGCGCAGCACGTTTGTCTGCAATTTCCTTTTTCTGTGGCTCGAACTCAGCGCCCAATTTCTTAAATTCGTTTTGCAGCGCTGGCAGTGATTCTAAAATAGTGCGTGCATTGTAGAAACCGATCTTAAGCTCGGCTGACGCGATAGAAGCTTGCATACATGCGGCCAATGCGGCGAATACGATTAAACTGCGTTTTAACATTTTTGATACCTTTAATTTCTTAATTTTTTAAACATTGTTCATCCCTACAATGCAATCGCAGAGACGACTAATTCATTCCAGCAAAAACCTCAACTGGGGTATAGCCCTGATTCTAACTGCGCTAATCTATTGAATTAACGAGCCGACGCTAAACTGAAACTTCTCGATTTCATCACCGATAATACCGTTCAGTGGATCTGCCTCAACTTCATTCAACGGAATAGAGTAGCTGATCGACAGCGGGCCAACCGGAGAAATCCAGTTAAAACCGACACCGGCACTAAAACGAATATCGTCGAATTCAATACTTTGATCATTTGAGAATACCTGTCCACCATCAACAAATAGCTGCAGACGTTTATCCAATGACCCACCGCCCACTGGCAGTAACAATGTGGCGTTCAACAGGACGCGCTTGCTACCACCAAAAGGTTGCTGAAATTGGCCTCGATCACGAGGGCCAAGCGAACGGGCTTCAAAACCACGCACCGAGCGTGAACCGCCTGCGAAGTAATTCTTGAAAAATGGTAAACCTTCAGTGTCGCCATAACCATCGCCATAACCAATATCAGCGCTAAGCTTTAAGGCGGCTTTTCTGGTAAATGGGTAGTAATAGCTTGACTCAAGGTTTAAACGATAATCCTCAAGATCACTGCCGGGTGCGGTAACTTCAGCCGATAAACGAATATTTTTACCAGATGTTGGGTACAACAAACTGTCACGAGTATCATGAGCAAAAGCCGTGGTCACACTGAATAAAGTGTTATCTGGGTTATCAGTAATAAAATCAAGCACTTCAGGTGATGAATTGATACCAGGTTTTAAATCGATTTGTTCCAGTCCAGCGCCTAAAGAAAATGAATTGCTTTCATTTAATGGGAATAAATAGCGAACATTCATGCCGAGGGTCTCAGGGAAGAATTCAGATGTATTTGCTCTCGCTGAATCAATTTTTCTACCAGTTAAGCCAATCGTTCGACTAATCCCCGATTTAGTATAGTAAGGGTTTGTGTATTGTATGCTTATTGACTCGACAATATTCGATCGCTGAACGTTAAAGTTCAGCTGATTACCGGTACCAAACAAATTTGATTGGGAAACACTCGCCTGAATCAATGCACCATCATCGCCAGAAAAACCCAAACCAAACAAGAACTGTCCAGTAGGGCGCTCTTTAACCACGACCTCAAGGTCCACTTGGTCTTCGCGGCCAGCAACCGGCACTGTCTCGATCTCTACTTCATCGAAAAAACTTAAACGCTGCAACCGAATTTTCGAGCGGTTTACACGGCGTGGAGAAAAAGCACCGCCTTCAGTCTGGCGCAACTCACGGCGAATAACCTCATCGTTGGTTAGTTTATTGCCAACCACGTCGATTCGGCGCACATACACACGGCGACCAGGTTTAATATTAATTGAGAACGCTATCGTATTGTCATCACGATTAACGTCTGGAACTGGCACTACTTCAGCGTACGAGTAGCCTTCTTCGGCTAGCCGGTCGCTAATAAATTCAACCGTGTTATCAACATCTCGGCGCGAGTAAGTTCGACCTGGTGCGATAAATACATACGGCAACAACTCATCTTCGGGTACTACCAGCTGGCCATTAAGAACGAAGCTTGAAACCGTATAGCGCTCACCTTCATCGACGTTAATGGTTAGGAAAATG
This sequence comes from Arenicella sp., assembly GCA_016763815.1. Classification (GTDB taxonomy): domain Bacteria; phylum Pseudomonadota; class Gammaproteobacteria; order Arenicellales; family Arenicellaceae; genus Arenicella. The sequence continues at coordinate 7,737 of JAESTB010000416.1, read as the reverse complement.
CCGTCTTTTTCGGGCGAGATACTAACTTGATTTGAGGTGATATTAAAATCGAGAAAGCCCTGATTCTGATAAAAACTACGCAACGTTTCCAGATCGCCAGATACCTTGTCTTTTGAATATTGATCGGCGGCCCCCCAAAACTTCCAAAACGGAACGCTGTCAGTAGACTCAAATTCGTCACGCAACATTTTGTCACTGAAATACTCATTACCGACAATATTGATTTTCTTGATTTTGGCCGTCGGACCCTCTTTTACGTGAAGCTTGACTTTGACTCGGTTTCGAGGCAATTCAGTAACTTCGGTGCCGACTTGAGCATTATATTTCCCTTGATTTAGGTACTGACGCTTAAGCTCTTGCTTAACCTGTTCCAACACATTCGGTTGAAACACTCGGCCTTCAACGAAATCATTTCCGGACAGAGCCTCTCGCAGAGACTCCTCTTTGATCAATTTATTGCCGGCGAATTCTATCTGAGTGATAGATGGATATTCAACAACATCGATCACGATCGCTGTGCCGTCTGTACTCAGCTCGATATCCTTAAAAAATCCGGTTTTATACAACTCTCTAATCAGGTCTGAAGAACCCGATGAATCGAAGGTGTCGCCTACTTTGACCGGAAGGTAGTTAAAGATAGAACCGGCTGATATACGCTGCAAGCCCTTGACTCGGATGTCAGAGATCACGAACGATTGCTGAGCAATGGCACTGCTCATCATCGCAGTCATCACTAACGCTATCACAATTGATCTGGTGCAGAGTGTTCTAATCATAGAGTCCTCAATAGCCTCTGGCTATTTGGTAGTAGTCATTTACAGATGGTCTATTCTAGCGCGGTGGCCCAAGACTAAATCAGCAAAAAATGTATATTTAATATTATTATTCTTATGTTTCACGAAGTTCTGGTGGGTATTATAGTTTGCGACCCAGCACACTTAATCGCCAGTGGTAATTCTAATTGAATATTTTTAAAATATCATTATAAAAAGCAAGACTCATTAGCCCAACCAACATCAGCATGCCGAATGGCTGAACTGCGATGAACGCCTTTTGCGCAAACCGTTTACCGGCAAAGACCTCTACCACATAGCTGGCCAAATGCCCACCATCTAACATCGGAATCGGCAATAAATTCATCACGCCCAAGCTAATACTGATTAACGCGAGGAAATATAGATAGGTACTAAACCCGACTTGAATTGCTTGGCCGGCGACGTCAGCGATCATTAGCGGGCCGTTAACATTTTTATGCGACACCTGCAGAGTAATCATCTTGCCCAACATTCTCAGGGTCAGCGTCGACATTAACCACGTTTGATTAGCCCCATGAACCAGCGCCTCAAGTGGAGATCGATTGATTTCAATAATTTGCTCAGGTCGCGGCGGTAATACGGTCGGGCCAACACCTAATTGACCATAGGTGATATCGCCAGCGTTGACACTCTTCGGCGTTATGGTCATCGAAATACTGACCCCGTCACGCTCGACAGTAATCAATAAAGGCTGGCCTGCGGCTGGCTGGACTATCGAGGTCAAATCGCTCCAGCTATTTATCGGTGTTTGGTCAATCGAGACAAATTTGTCACCGGCCTTTAATCCACCCGTCTCGGCGGGTGACCCCGCGGCGACACGCTCTATGTCGGTAGTGATGACTGGAAACACACCAACGAAACCAAGCTGGCGCATCAAGCTGGCGGGGTTAACTTTGTATATCGGAACGTCTTTGGTGACGATAGTGACATTCGAGGTAGTGCCGTTGGAATCTACTTTAAGTTCAATCGGCTCGCGTTTGAGTACCTGATTAAACACGTAAAGATCATGCTCGGCTAGAAAACGAGCAGGTTTGCCATCGACACTTACCAGTCTATCGCCAGCCTTAACTCCAGATTGAGCCAATAAAGACGGCTCGGTAACATTGCCAAAAACGGGTTCGAGGCGTTGCTCGGTTTGCATACCCAACATCATAAACAACAAAATCGCGAATAAAAAATTGATTCCCGGGCCGGCAGCAACGATTAATGTACGCTTCCAGATTGGTTGATTATCAAATGCCCTATGAGCTTCCTTGGGGTCGACTGGGTCAGCATCGGTACCTTCGCCGAGCATCTTAACGTAGCCGCCTAGGGGTATCCTCGCTATCACATATTCAATTTGGTCTGGCCCGGCCACTCTCCGCCAAATGGGCTTACCAAATCCAATCGAGAAGGTTAATACCTTAACCCCAAGCTTACGAGCCACCCAGAAGTGACCAAATTCATGCACCGCCACTAAAACGCCAATGGCAATTACAAACCCAATAATGCTGTATAAAAAACTCAACAGATACCGCCTAACCCAATAAGACTATGTTTATTTGAGGCCCCACCATTTAACACGCTGATTTATTACCAACAATGTCTGGCGTTGCCAATCCCCTACTACGAAAGCGAGTCTAGCTGTGCAATCGCTACTTCTCGCGCTTCATGATCAATGTTTAATACGTTTTCAATATCGCTGATGTCGCAGTGGCCAACGGCATTCATCGCCGCCTCAATGACCGTTGGAATGTCGGTAAAGGCGATACGCCCCGCCAAAAAGGCTTCAACCGCGATCTCGTTAGATGCATTCAATACAGCTGGAGCAGAACCGCCCTCATCGGCGGCCCTTCTGGCCAACCTTAAGCATGGCAGGTTCTCCATATCAGGTTTCTGAAAGTCCAATCGCGCGATTTCAGTGATATCTAAAGTTTTAGCACCCGATTCAATACGATCAGGCCAACTTAGAGAATGCGCAATAGGGATCTTCATATCGGGCGATCCAAGCTGAGCGAGAAACGAGCCATCAATATATTCCACCATTGAATGTATAATACTTTGAGGGTGCATTACGATATTAACTTGCTGAGCCGGCAAACCGAACAAGGCTGCCGCTTCAATTAATTCTAAGCCTTTATTCATCATGGTGGCAGAATCAATCGAAATTTTATGCCCCATCGACCAATTGGGATGAGCGCAGGCTTGTGCTGGCGTTACTGTCGACAAATCTTGCCAAGTTCGACCTAAAAACGGACCGCCTGAAGCCGTCAGGTGAACATTTCGAACACCGCGTTTATGCTGGTCAACGGGAAGACACTGAAAAATGGCATTATGCTCACTATCAATTGGCAAAATTACTGCGCCAGACTTACCCGCTTCTCGCATAAAGAGATCACCGGTCATTACCAGCGGCTCTTTATTTGCAATCAAAACGCGTTTAGCGGCTTGAACTGCTTTCAGCGTTGGCATTAGACCAGCGGCCCCAACAATGGCCGACATAACCGCATCGCAGCCATCACTGCTAGCGACCTGACACAGAGCATCGACACCGGATTTTACCTCAATGTGGCCTAACCCAATACTAGCCAGCTCTTGTTGCAGTCGATCAGCAGCACTGGGCTCTGACATTACTACCGTCTGCGGCTGAAATTGCTTGCATTGAGCAAGCATTATATCAACATTAGTATTGGCCGTCAGTGCGGTGATTGCAAAACGCTCAGGGTGAAGAGCCACTACATCAAGAGTGCTCTGCCCGACTGACCCAGTCGAGCCCAAAATGACTAATCGTTGCATTGCAGCTTATTCGGTTAGTTAGAAGTTAATTGAAATGACATCATTAGACCAAATAGCCTAGCCATAACAATCCAGCGGCAAATATAGGTGCACCTGACAATAGGCTATCTATGCGATCGAGTATACCGCCATGACCCGGTAATATCTGGCTACTGTCTTTTAGGCCAACGTGGCGCTTAAGCTTGCTTTCGAACAAGTCACCACCAACTGAGATCAATGCTGTTACCAGTATCGTCAGCAATAATAAGCTCGCCGCCTTGAGGCTAAAATTGCTGAACAAAATAGGCGTGAAGATGACCAGCACAAGTGCTAGACCACCTAGCAGACCTTCTACCGTTTTACCTGGGCTGACCTTGGGAGAGAGCTTGGTCTTGCCGAATTTCTTACCAACAAAGTAAGCACCAATATCGGCAGCCCAAACTGAGAGAAAAAAGCAAAGTATCCAAAGCGCCCCGTTTTGCAACTCCTTGAATTCGATCACTAACCAGCCACCGGTCGACAGCACCATGATACCGATCGGTAATTTAAGCCAAGTTTGATGAATGAGATTCAGCGCGTCTGTAACCGTAAAAATCAGCAGCGCAAGCCAAAGAACACAAGCCGCTAGGACAACAAAATTGATCGATAGGAAACCCATTTGCATAAGATAGAAACAGAGAAAAAACGCTCCATAACTAAGACTTTTCGGCAACCCTTTTTCGATTTGGCAAAATTTCAGCCATTCATAAAAGCCAATAATAACCACCAACGAGATTAACCCTCGCCAAAAAATTGGCTGAGGCGAAAAAAGTGCGGCCATAACCATGGCCACCAATATCACTGCCGTAATAATTCGTTGTTTAAGCATTGTTTACCCCTGTTGAGCTATTACTCTGGTTGTCCACATTTGCTGCAATGGTATCCACCGCATTCCCATACCGACGGTCACGATTGGTATATTTGATCAGCGCATCAGTAAATTCTTCTTCATTAAAATCGGGCCATAAAACGTCAGTGAAATAAAATTCAGAATAAGCCGCTTGCCATAATAGAAAGTTACTAATCCGATACTCGCCACTGGTTCGTATGAACAGATCAGGATCGGGCATACCAGCGGTCGACAACTCGTTACTTATGGCCTGTTCGTTGATATCACTCGCGAGCATTTGTCCGTCAGCGACTCTATTGGCTAATTTTTGGCATGCTTGTGTGATGTCCCAACGGCCACCATAGTTTATTGCAACGTTGAAGACTAGCTTGTGGTTCGCCGCTGTGGCTTCTTGAGCACCAATGGCCAAGGTTTGAATTTTGTCGCTAAACCGAGACATATCACCGAGTAATTTGAGTCGTACGCCATTCTCATTCAGTTTGTTAGTTTGCGTTTCTAAGGCGTTACCCAATAACTCCATTAGAGCGTTGACTTCGGATTCAGGCCGATCCCAGTTTTCGCTACTAAATGCAAAAATAGAGAGGTAGGGTATTTCGTGATGAAGGCAACTTTTAATCAGCGCTTTAACTGAGTCAACCCCTCGCTTATGCCCGGCTATTCGAGATAGGCCCTGCGAGTTAGCCCACCGGCCATTGCCGTCCATAATGACCGCTACGTGAGCTGGCTTTGGGGTGATAATCGGTACTATCACCCGCTTTTCTCGCCTAAAGCTCTTAGCGAGTTGCTTGGTCTCCTGTGACAAAATTAGCCACAGCGATTTTATTTTACTAGGCATGGATATTATAGGATTCGGATTGGACAACTTCTCAAAGGCGAAAAACTCACTCTAAAGGTGTGTTAAAACACTACTCTTAAGCCTGAAACCCAGGCTATACCTGTAAAATATCGACTTCTTTTTCCTTGACTATGCCGTCAATTAGCGCAACGTACTTATCGGTTAATTTTTGCACTTGGTCTTGTGCTTGTTTATCATCATCTTCACTAATGTCTTTGTCTTTCAGCAGGCCTTTGAAATCACTATTAGCATCACGGCGAATATTGCGAACCGCAACCTTTCCGCTTTCGCCCTCGCTAGCAGCGATCTTCACCATCTCTTTGCGACGCTCTTCAGTTAATGGCGGCATAGGAATGCGAATTAAATCTCCAGCAGTAACCGGGTTAAAACCCAAATTCGCTTCCATAATGGCTCGCTCGACGACCGGCACCATGTTTTTTTCCCAAGGCTGAACCGCTAATGTTCGAGCGTCTTGCACCGATACATTGGCTACCTGATTAATCGGCGTCGCGGTACCGTAATAATCGACCATTAAATGGTCGATCAAGGCAGAACTGGCTCGACCAGTACGAATTTTGGCCATATCCCCTCGCATAGATTCTATGCTTTTCTGCATACGGTCTTCAGCATCTTTTAGAATATCGTTAATCATCTTTTTTCCTCAAGTCGCTCTATCTATAAAACTGGAGAGCTGTATTTATATTTATATTTTTTATAGCAACTGTTCCGAACAAGCCGGATCAAGTAGTGGCCACTTTACTGTCTAATCAGCAGTGATCAATGTACCAATTTGCTCGCCTCGAGCCACCTTTGCCAGCGCCCCCTCTTCGCTGATCGACAATACACGTAAAGCCATATTATTGTCACGACATAACGCAATCGCCGTCGCATCCATAACACCCAAACGTTTGTGTAACACTTCATCATAACTGACTCGGTCATAACGGACTGCATCGGGATTTTTCTCCGGATCAGAGTCGTATACGCCATCGACTTTGGTCGCCTTCACCAGAATATCAGCATTAATTTCAGCGGCGCGTAAACTTGCAGCGGTATCGGTCGTAAAGTAGGGGTTGCCGGTACCGGCGGCGAAAATCACCACGCGGCCTTGGTTTAGATGCTTTAAGGCACGCAAACGCACATAAGGTTCAGACACTGGTGAGATCGGAATGGCCGATTGCACACGAGCTTCAACCCCTATTTGTTTCAAAGCCTGCTGCACTGCCAGGGCGTTCATGACGGTGGCTAGCATGCCGATATAGTCGGCCGTTACGCGCTCAATACCGGATTCAGATGCTGAGATGCCGCGAAAAAAATTGCCGCCACCAATAACAATGGCAACTTGAGTGCCCGTCTCTATAACCGCCGCTATTTCTTTACATACGAAGTTAAGAACCTGTGCGTTTATCCCAAACTTGGAATCACCACTGCTGCCTGCAAGCGCTTCTCCGCTTAGCTTGAGTAATATTCTACGAAAACCTTTGGTTGAAGAATCGGTTGGCATTGGGCATTACTCCGTTTTAAATTATTAGTAAGTGTAGCTTACTACACACGTCATACAATAAAAGCTTCCAATCACATATCACAAGCTCTTCTAAATCGCTAATTATTGAATAGGACCAATCAGCAGTCAAAAAAATAGCCAGAACATGTCTGGCTATTTTCTAAGGCAATAAGCCTTATTGCTTTTGAAATAAACAAGCCTAGACTAGGGCAATAGATTTACGCTTTGCCAGCTTGTGCCATTACTTCGCTAACAAAGTCATCTTCTTTCTTTTCGATGCCTTCACCAACTTCATAACGAACAAATTGCTTACATTCAGCACCGGCTGATTTTAGCAATTTTTCTATCGTCACATCTGGGTCTTTTACAAACGCTTGTCCAAGAAGAGTTACTTCATTCAAGTATTTACGAATTCGACCTTCAACTATTTTTTCCATGATCTCGGGTGGCTTACCGCTTTCAGCCGCTTGAGCTGCGAAAATTTCACGCTCTTTGGCCAATAAGTCAGCAGGCACTTCATCGGACGATATGCAAACAGGCTTGCTAGCGGCAATGTGCATTGACACATCTTTAGCTAAATCTCGACTACCACCTGACAAACGAGTCAGTACAGCGATTTTGTTTCCATGTTGGTATACACCGACAACGTCACCGTCACCGGCTTCAATCAATTGAAAACGACGAACTGTGATATTTTCACCGATTTTTTGAATCAACGATTGACGTGCTTCTTCAACCGTTGGGCCATCAGCCGTTGCTGTAGCGCCAAGAGCTTGGTTGTCAGCGGGTGAATTGGCAAAAACAGTTTCAGCCACTTGCTTGGCAAACGCCATGAAAGATGCGTCTTTAGCGGCGAAATCAGTTTCAGAGTTAATTTCAACAGCCACGGCTTTAGTGCCGTCCACCAGTGTAACGATAGTACCTTCAGCGGCAATACGGC
>JAESTB010000030.1 GCA_016763815.1 Arenicella sp. | reverse complement strand
CTTGCGCCAACCCGCCATTTTGATTCAGTGCACCAGCAACCAGCTGGAAAGACTCAAGTTGACCTGATTCAATTTCAAAGCCATCACGGCGATACTCAGCTCCGAAAGCGATAGACGAAGATTTAGCCGCAATTTCAAGCTCTCGGCTAATGTCAACGTTAAGCGTCAACTGATCAAACGACAATGTACCCGCATCAAAGCTTGTTGGGCTACTGTCTCCAAGCGAAACATTTAGGCTATTATTAACATTGAATTGCAGTTCATTCTTTCCATAATTAACGCTAGCATCCCAGTCCCACTCTCCACGAGTACCACGAAGACCGACAGCAAACGAAGTGTCATCAATGTCAGTTGCGATTAATGGTAAGAACCCGTCAGGATGTATAGCCAAAAGGTTCCTGCTGTCTTGGGCCCGACGGTAAAAACCGCCCGATTCTGACTCTCGATTTGCCCAGCTACCGAAACTATACAGCTCTATGTCATCTCGAATAGCATAGCCTAAATTATAGAAGACAGCCTTCGACTCACTTTCATTTTGACCAAACCGGTGGTTATAACGGTCGATTGTCAACTCGCGAGGGTCTAAGTTTCCGTCTAGGCGAGCGTAATTTTCTCGCCGGTCATAAGTAGAGCGATTAGTCGCATCCACATCTTGTAATTCGGCACTTATATTCAGGAAACCATCATCACCCAAGGCGAAGCCATAGTTTGCTGCGACAGTTAATGATTCGCCATCGCTCAATGAACGATCCCCTGCTTCAGTAAATGCGAGGTTACCATCGGCACCAACAGACACTGATTCAAGCTGCTTGAGCCCATCGACCTTGGTATCGTGTTGGCCAAAATTGACGTTAACGCTACCACCTTCATTGCTATCTTTGAGAGTAATATTGATAACGCCAGCAATCGCATCAGAGCCATATTGAGCGGCCGCACCATCTCTGAGAACTTCAATACTCTTGATTGCTGAAGACGGTATGCGACTAAGGTCAACTGGGCTAGAACCTCGGCCAACAGATCCATTGACATTCAAAATAGCCGACGTATGACGGCGTTTACCATTTATCAATACTAAGGTGTGATCAGGCGACAAGCCTCTAAGAACGGCCGGCCGAACATGATCGGTACCGTCGGTGATGCTCGGATTAGGAAAGTTAAAGCTCGGTAAGTTACTTGCCAGTAGTTGGTTTAGATCGACACTTCCCGACGATGTTAAATCACTTCCCTGAAACACGTCAATCGGCACATTACTCTCAGAGACAGTTCGCCCTTTTCGGCGGGTGCCGGTTATGACAATCTCTTCTAATACGGTGGCGGTCTCTTCTTGTGCTTGGATATCTGTTGATGCAAAACACGCGGCAACGGCAACCGCAATGGGTGTAACAAGCAGTAAGTTTCGCTTACTCATCATCGGTACGGAACTACTCTTCTGTTTAATATTATTCATACATTTCCTCTCATTATTTATCCTTGTTTACTACATAATTTGTACCTAGTTGCTTACTGCAAGCGTTTAAATCGGCAAGCACACAATCAACCATAATCGACTGCGGATTAGCGAAACGGAGCTCTCCGATTTCAACGTCGAGACCCTTTATCCCTGAGCAGTTTACGGTGTTAGTACTAATACAACTCTCGACAATATTTTTACCCGACTATTTTTGCTCGACAACCACTGATGATTCGACTGCCAACATGGCCATATGAGACCTTTGCACGAATGAAAATGAGGTGAAATGCGACTCACTGCAGCAGAAAACGACGGCAATAACGGTCGTTGCGGGGAGGCAACTTATTAGAGCAATACAGGAGCAATTGCCGAGCTATTCACTGGTTTTTTAACAAAGCGTCGGCGGTTTTTAACCATTTTCAATCATTTATTGGTTGCTGCAAAGGTCTCGCTATGTAACTGATCTGGGAATTGCCGCCTTTGAACACGATAGTTGGGGTCATGGCCGAAACGAGCTGGTTTTGGGCTTTAAATTTGATTAGCGCTCCCGCCGACCAAACCGAAACCGCCTGATTAACAGAAAAAGCCTCCTTGCAGCAGACAAAAACCCAATTAAACTGATTTCCTATACTGACTTTAATTTAGCTTGTTACCTCCATGGTGTAAACTGATTACGATAAAGTCGTCTCACACTCTTTCTTGTATAATTTGGGCTTATAGTACAAAACTGGTGATTAATTAAACGTGGTATTGACTTAAAAAACCGACTCGAATGAAACTATTAAACCTTTTCAACCCACGCTTACGTACATATGCCAACCCAGTTCTGCTGGCAGCAACGCTAAGCTTTGCCAGTGCCAACAGCTGGGCACAGGCCGATCACTTTGATCAACTACCTGATCTCGGCTCTAATGCAGCAAATTTCTTGTCTGATTACGAAGCCGAGCAATTAGGTAAGTCTTTTATCCGCCAGTCTCGCTATCGGATACCGTATGTATCTGACCCCGAATTAGTGGGCTACATCAACCGTTTAGGCAACCGCTTATTAGATGTAAGTGAAGACGCCGGTAAGGATTATCACTTCTACCTGATCGACAACAATGTCATTAATGCGTTTGCGGTACCCGGTGGCCATATCGCCATCCATACCGCTATTCTGACTAAGTCTGAGAGTGAGAGTGAGCTGGCGTCTGTTGTGGCGCATGAAATTTCACATGTAACGCAATCACACATTTCGCGTAAATTCGAAAACTCTCAATACGATTCATGGCTGGCTATTGGTGCCTTATTGGCGGCCGCTGCATCGGGCAGCGCTGAAGCGGCTCAAGCGGCATTTGGAGTAAGCCAAGCAAGCATCATTGACCGACAACTAACCTTTAGCCGAGCCTATGAAACCGAGGCGGATTCTCTTGGGATCAGGCTGCTCAGCCGAGCCGGCTTCGACCCACAAGCAATGCCAGTATTCTTCAAACGATTGTTATCCGAAAGCCGAATTAGCGAATCACATGCACCTGAATTTATCCGCTCTCACCCATTAACCATCAATCGTATTTCAGAGTCAGCTGAGCGTGTACGGGCTTACCCGAGGGCGCCAGTACAAGACCAGTCAGAATTCTTGTTAATGCAAGCGAAAGCAACTGCTGGCTATGCCAAGGACAAGTCGGTTGTTCGTGATCGCTACGCTGCACAACTAAAACTAGGCAACACCAGTCTTCCGAACCGTTACGGTTATGGAATGGCGTTGGCTGAAAACGGTGAGTTCGACCAAGCTCGCAAAGTCTTAACTGAGCTTGAGAAAGATTACCCAAACAACGTCAGTGTTAAGCTGATCAAGGCCGACAACGAGCTCAACGCTGGCGAAATAAACACCGGCTTGGCTGAGCTAAAAGACCTGTATATAGAGCAAAATAAGTTAGGCAACCACTTGGTCGACATCTACTATGCCAATGCGTTGGTACTAACCAAAAACAACCAAGAAGCAATTCCGATATTACACCAAGCCATAGCCAACAACAAAGATGAGCCGTATTTCCATATATTGCTAGCCCGTGCCTATGGAGAAACCGGCGATAACTTGCGCTCGTATCAGGCGCGGGGCGAGTATCACTACCTAAGCGGTAACTATGCCTTTGCAATTAAGCAATATAAACGCGCTTTTATATTAACCAGCACAGAATATGAGCGAGCAAGACTCGGCGCAAGAATCGAAGATGTAGAGAAAGAACTAGAGATTGTAAAAAACCTCTAGCGTCTGTTTTAAGATCTAGCACCACACCGACGAGCTAGAAAACCCAGATTTATCTAGAAGGCTTAGGCTAAAGTATGTCTACTTGAAAAACGCCAGAATACTGTCGGCGGTAGCGTGAGGCTTTTCAATATGAAGCATATGCCCGCAGCGTTTAATTTCGAAATAATCGCTATCAGCGACGTTCAATGCCGTTTTAGCTTCATCTATACGTCCAAACTTGGCGAAGCGCTGAAAAAAACTTGAATCTCTGGCCATCACTAAGCCAACCTTGGCGGTAATCGCGCTCCAAACTGCCAGCACATCATCGAACTGGTAGCGTACAGGGTTAGCATAGCGATGCGCGTGGTCGTGTTTTAAACGATACGCTCCTTGTTCACCAAACGGCTGCCCCCACATCTTAGCTAACTCGATAATAGTTTCACTCGTGAGCCTTGGGTTGCCTTGGCGTACCGAATAACACAGCGCATCAAAATGCGGGTAAATCTTGACCGGCTCATCACTGGTAATTTCTCTTAGCCAGCGGCGGTATTTTTCCGGCGCCTGTGAGGCATCCGTTGGTGCCATACCAAGGGCTTCAAGGCTTAGCACCTTGCTTACTCGGTGCGGCTGAATGCCAGCATACATCAGCGCTATATTGCCACCCATACTATGGCCGACCAAGTTGGCTGGCTGATTTGGGCTATAGTGATCAAGTAGCTTTTCTAGATCGGCATAGTAGTCAGGGAACCAGTAGCTTTGAGCATGATCGGTCTGGCCAAAGCCTCGCCAATCGGGTGCGACTAAAAAATAATCTTCGACTAAGTATTCAGATACAAACTGATAAGTGGCACCGCAATCCATCCAGCCATGCAACAGCACCAATAGCGGCTTAGAAGAATCACCCCACTCCTGAATATGGTGGTTTAGGCCTCTAATATTTAAAGTTCTTGTATTCATTGTTTCTCAGAAATTAATGCCGCCGATGATAAAAAGCCCCCGTATCCGCGAGGGCTCTTGGTTTTACTGCATAGTCGACAACTGTTTAGCTGGCAACTGTTTAGTCGATAATTAGCCCGCTAAAGAGTCTAAGGATAAACCAACCACTTTTTGCATTACTCTCACCACTTGGTTACTGTAACCCGCTTCGTTGTCGTACCACACGTACAATACAACTCGCGAGCCCTCAGCAATGGTTGCCCCACCATCGACTACGCCAGCATGGGTTGAACCAACCAAATCGGATGACACAACTTCAGTTGAATAGGTAAAACCAATCTGTTCTTGCAGTGGCGAATGATAAGAAATTTGGCGAAAGGTTTCGTTAATATCCTCGGCGGTTACTGCTTGCCTCAAGTTTAGATTCATTACCGCCATGGAAACATTAGGCGTAGGTACACGAATCGCATTACCGGTTAATACACCGGCCAATTCTGGCAACACCTTAGCAACCGCCTTAGCGGCACCCGTCGAGGTGATCACCATATTCAACGGCGCACTTCGACCACGGCGCTCCGCACTGTGATAGTTATCGATCAAGTTTTGATCATTAGTGTAAGAGTGGATAGTCTCAACATGTCCGCTCTCGATTCCGTATTTATCATTGATGACTTTCAACGGTGGCACAATCGCATTGGTGGTGCACGATGCGGCGCACAAAATAGTATCACTGGCGTCAATTAGGTGGTCGTTGATACCGTAAACAATATTCTTAATATCACCTTTAGCCGGAGCGGTCAGCAGCGCTTTTGAAACACCTGGGCACGATGTATGTTGGCCAAGGCCAGCATCATCTTTCCAAATACCAGTGTTATCAACCACCAAGGCGTCTTTGATGCCGTATTCAGTGTAATCAATCTCGCTTGGGTTGCTGGCGTAAATAAATTGGATAAAATTACCGTTAGCGATGATCGCTTGATTTTCGAGATCGACTTTGATCGAGCCGTAAAACTCACCGTGGACTGAATCCCGACGGAGCAGCTCAGCACGTTTTTCCAAATCGATTTGCACATTACCTTTGGACCGAACCACCACGCCACGTAAACGAAGCTTTGCACCAGTGCCAGTGCGCTCAATTAATAGCCGCGCCAACAATCGGCCAATTCGACCGAAACCGTACAGCACTACATCGTGAGACTCATCATCTCCAGCTTGCTTATCACCCAACAACTGAGATAAACGACGCACTAAGAACGCCTGCATCTCCTCATCAGCGTCTTGAGTAAGATATTCATGACATAGCTTGCCTAAATCAATGCGACACGGGCGCAGGTTCATTTTTTCGATCAGCTGCAACATTGCATAGCTTTGATCCATGTCCAGCGTTTGACCAACAATCAGTTGACCATGTAGGTGTGCCTTGATGATTTCGATGGTTGAAGCGTTCATAATCTTCTGACCAAAAACGCGAAGCACCACACTTGGGCCTCGATACAAAGACCCCAATAACGGGATCATTTTCTCGGCGATGGCTTGCCGACTATTCCAACTACTAAGGTGCTGCTGACTGATCTTTCGACCCATGACTGCCTCTCTCTAGACTGTGTAAGACGTGTTGCTGTTAGCCCTGCAACCTAAAGAACCTAGGAATTCAGGCGATTTTTTCGTGGAGCGTGATTATAGCGCTTTTTTTAAGCTTTGTTCATCATCAAAACTCATACCTGAAATGGGCAGTAATGTGTAGGTGTTGGCACTTGATCTGATGGTTAAGATTGGGGGGATTCGACAATGGCTGATGATGGCCGTAAAATACTCAGCTATGCGATAACTAAAATTTTAAATCCGCCAAAAGCTAATAGAAAATTTATGTCCAGATAGATTCAAAAAGCGCCGTCGTTAATTGCATCGGCAGCAGCGAACCGAAGTCATTGCTCGAAAAACTTAGAGCTGAAAACGCAACTCACAAGCTCACTTTTTGGTTTTCACACAGCCTGTGCTCATTACTGCCGTTCAGGAAAACGTGGTCTGTCCCTAGGGTCTGCACCTAGGGTCTGCAACATTACCACCGGGCTGCGTGCTGGATGATTTCTGGTGGGAAGTGATGACGTTTGCATATATTCATCCTTTTATTCTACTTTAGTAAAAGTTTACTTGTCAGTATCGTTGATTAGGCCCAAGTCTATACTTAGAGAAAGCTTCAGCATTAATTTCCAAAAATTTTTCACCGAAATAATATTTTTCCAATAAAGTTAAATCCCATGTTCCTAGAAACGCCGCGGTAATAAAAAGAGCTTCTATCGTAGCGAAGCCTGCAGAAGGATCGACACCGTGCTTATCATTGCGAGGGTAGGCGGTTAAGAAACCTGGAGGGATACTAACGAATTTTGGTAGAGGTTCGAGAGTGTAATTGAGAATAGTATTTAAGCGGCGCCAAATGCAATCTAGCGCAGCGATTTTTGTAATAGAGTCAGACCTTAGTTCGGCCAAAGAAATGCCGTCAGGATGTAGAAGAATGTCGGAGGAGAGTTTTCTGGGTGGATTGGTAGCCCGAAACCTCGTGATTTTAAAATCCTCCCTGTCTCTGAGAGGAAGGATAGTGCACTGATTGCTTTTCTCTGTGTGATCAACGACTATTTCATAGTGGAGGGAATCTGGCATGCGAAGGCACCTAATAAGGGGTAACAGCATAAATAATCGGAGTCAGAGTAGCAT
>JAESTB010000415.1 GCA_016763815.1 Arenicella sp. | reverse complement strand
TCATCGCTATGTTCTGCATCAAAATCACCATAGACCAACGGGTGAGATAACACGATGCGATCCAGCGCGGCAAGATAGAGTTCCTCGCCATCATCGCTAATTGGCATACGATAAAATTCATGCGCGTAATCGACATTCAATAAATCAAATATTTGCGCTTCAAATGTGTCGTCTTCATTTAGCTCGACTGGTTTTTCAAGCACTTCTTCTTGCGGGTCTAAACCCTCCGAATCGCGCCGCTTTTCTTCTGCGCGGCGCTCCTCTATCTTTCTATTGACTTCTTCCATACGCTCGCTCGCGCTCATGGGGTCACCGTCATCGTCTAAAAACGCCTCGGCTATTTCTACGTCTTGGTATTCAGGCTCTATGTCGAATTCTTTTAGTATTGACGCATGGCCTGCTATTTCTTGCGCAACACCGACCAATAAGTAACCGCCGCGAGACACCCAATCAAGGGCCGCGTCTACCTGAGTTTGCGACACCAACATGCTATCGACCTTCGATAAAAAGACTAGGTCACTGGTGGGTATTGTCGAGAAATCGAGTTGCTCGTTGTCGCTAGCGACGCTTAGCCCACGGCCTTCAAGGAAATGTTGCGCGGCCAAATAAGGATTAAGCTTAGCCTGCTTGCCCTCACCAGTCCAAACTTGGGTTTGGTACTCTTCAGTGAGATACAACCAAGCCGCTAGCACAACGGCTGCACTCACGAACAAAATCACCCAAGGGGCTGTAGACTTCATCGAAACACCTCAGGCCATTGAGAGCACAATTGCCTAAATTCATTTTCAGAAGGGTCTAGGTGTGCGTAGGCAACCCTCTGCCAAACAGCCACTAATACACGCATATAGTCACTGATATCTTGCCTAGCTTGCTGTTCAATTCGATCAGCACATTCGGCTTCGGTGTCACTGCTAAAAAAGCGGCAGCCATGCTCGTGTAACAATTTAATTAAGCTTGCTCGTAATAGTGTTGCTAAGGCGAGCCGTTTATCACCTTTAGACCAATGCTGTTGAGCTTCGGCTACTACATCATCAGGAATGCTGTCTTTCTGGATATCCAAGCCAAACAAACTGGCCGGTAGTTCCACTTTTTTTTCTTTGGCGCCTATATTCACTACAAGATCTTGTAGTTGACTACGGTATTTGACAAGAAAAAAAATAATAAGACCAATAAACAAAATCCAAACTAAAACCTCTAAAATC
Organism: Arenicella sp.; assembly: GCA_016763815.1. GTDB lineage: Bacteria > Pseudomonadota > Gammaproteobacteria > Arenicellales > Arenicellaceae > Arenicella. The sequence continues at coordinate 5,205 of JAESTB010000415.1, read as the reverse complement.
GTCGCAAGTACCGCAACACCTCCACTCGACGCCTCGATCGCTTTAACAAAATCAATGATCCATCTCGGGAATTTTTCTTCTCGCGTCTCTTTATTAGTAACGTCTTTGAGACGCCGTGCGGTGATCTCTTTACGCTGAGCAAAGTCGACACCGGCTAACACTTTCTCTATCTCAGCATGATAACGCTTTGAGGTCTCAGAGCGAGGTAAAGACCGGCCCGACTCTAAGGTAAAATTCGGCTCGTCAACATAGTCACTCTCGTCAATTTCATCGCTCTCGTAACTATCTTGCGACTGCTGATCAACGGTGGGCTGATCTTGCTGCGCAAGTACCATCGCCGAAGTCAATAAAGCACTCACAACACTAACGATAAATGCAATTTGCCTAAACATCATTGCTGACCAACTCAGTAGTTGATCGACCCTTATAATCGGCCATCCAGTCTCTAAAACAAATTTCTATATCCCATCCCTCTAGTTCAACACGCCGTGAGATATACAACATAAACCCGGCCGCCACGTAAAACGGCGCTATCGCCGCCATTACCAGTAAAAACACCGCGTCGATGTAGCTATTATTTACACGAAGGTCATTCAACCAAGCCAGTGAAATATCAACCTGCTCGGGAAAGAACATAACGAACACAACCAGCAACGAGATTGAAATGAAGTTCTCAACATGAAACAGCACAATCGTCAGCCAAACCGATTCGCTTGAAAATTTATTTCCAAGCACCGCCGCGCGTTGCGAATATTGCCGTGATGCAGGCCTCTCAAGTAAGGTAATTGGCGCATACATAGCTCTAGATATACTCAAACGCCGAACGCTAAGAATCCATCCAATGCCGCTAAACAGCCATTCTCGAAAATATCCTAATGTTTGACTAAAGCTGGTTTTATTACTGAACAATTCTCGACTCATAAAAAACAAAATGGGCCGCTCAAACAATGGTTTACACCACCACAAAATGAAATAAGGGAGCACCGAATGACTGTCGTCGAGTAAGCGGGTAAGCGCATACACCGGAATGGCAACCACGAGGTAAAGAAAAAAACCGCGCAACCAAAACATTCGACCCAGCACAATTCCAAGGTCAATCGATGACCAAGCGGTGCGCAAACGAGTTTCTATAATAAGCGTATTAAGCTGCATCTTGACTTCGGTAGGTGGCGACTCGATTAGGTGCAAAGAAAAAGCAGTAGTAGTACACAAACACCCATAGGCATGCGCCAACAACATATTTCACAGCGTTAGGTAAGGTTGACGAAGACGACCAAAAAGCCTCGATAAAAGCGGCAATCAGCAACATTACAAATACACCATACATAATTTTAATCGCGTCTTTAGCGGCGTTCTGTAGAGCTCTTGTTCTTGTATGTGCTCCAGGGGCGAGTATAGAAAAGCCAAGCATAAGACCCGCCGCTCCGCTAAAGACAATGGCGGTTAACTCGAATGACCCGTGGCCGATTACAAATGGATAAAAAGTTTCGGTATAGCCTAATGCTGTTAGGTGTCCGCTGACAGCGCCGATGTGTAGTCCATTGAAGGCGAGTACAAAGAGGCTACCAACCCCCAAAAAAATACCAGTTGCAAAGCACTTAAACGCGATGCCGATATTGTTATAAATATAAAAGCCGAACATTTGTATATCCGAGTCGGATTGGCGCTCGCGCCCAAGTTTACCTAGATCTGGGTCGTACATTGACTCGACCATTCTAACGTTGCCGGCATCGATGACTGAGTAAATCATCTGATCGTTGACCATACAGGCAATCATTATGGCCGCATACGGCAGCACAAAAACAATCGCGGCAATCCATAAAAACGTAGCATTGGCTCTCAGTGAGGCCGGAAATCCGTAAATCAGAAATTCGACGATAGATGCTCGATTATTGAGCGACTGACCATAAAGAGCCTCATAACCTTGTTGCACCAAGCCATTGAGGCGAGTAATTAGGCCAGCGGCGTATCGGCGGCTTTTGGCCATTGCTAAATGCTGACAAAGTCTTCGATAGTCTTTAGGGAAGTTCGAAAGCAGTTCAGGCTCAAGCGCGCTGCTGAGCTGCAAACTTGATTCCATCGAGTCCCAAAAAGCGCTGTGGCGACGCTCAAATTCAAGTTGTTTCAAAGCTAACCTTTGTATCCAATGCTGTTGCTTTATCTATTCTAATCAAGCACATAATTATCGAGCCCCGAGTAACCATTTGCCGACACCACGAACGTAGTCAGATGCGTTGCTGGTGTTGAGCGGCATACGTGGGCGAACAATTTCAGCGATCTCTTGTTGCCTATCGTTAGACATACGCCCCTTGTTCAAAGCGAAATTAATGAACGCGATTTGCTGGTCCTCACTCATCGTATGCACGGGAGTCACAGCCTCTACTTGCTCTATGGTTGTCCGGTCATAGAGCTCGGTTTCGCAGTAGACAACAATCGTTCCTGCGGCCAAATCACCCAATCGCTGAAAACGTTCAGTCATCAGTATCGAAATACAGCCGGTGGCGTAAAACAACGGGAATATATCAGCACCACGTAATAAATTTCTAGTCAATGAAGGGCCAAGGGCAACGGGGGTTAGGTCTTCATTCACCACTTTAATATTAAAGACTTTCTTACCCAAGGTTTGCCCGCCTCGATACACTTCAAACAACACCGGGTACCACCATTCCAGTACGAAAAAAACAATTAGGTATAGTCCCATACCCACCTCGCCCAGAAACAGCATTAAAAACCCGAGTGCACACATAATACCGACCCTAATTAAAAGGTCGATTGCATAGGCTAAAGTACGTGGAACAAGACCCGCTAAATCAGCGTGCAGGTCTGTCCCCTCCGGTGTTTCCACCAGAGCAACAGTATCAAGTTTCATTTATCAGTATCGTTGGCTAAACGAATACGGCTTAGCCATTGATAGTGCTGTCTTCAACACCAAACATATCGCGATATAGAATCGCAAAGGCCAGGGTCACTAGCGGCGCGCCCCAAATCAAACCAATGCCCAACGGAATAGCGGCAATGAGGATAACCAGCATGCTCAACAAACTAAGCCCAAGCATAGCGAACCATTTATGTGTAATTGCCTTACGTGACGTGGTCAGTGCTTCCCACGGCCCCATATTCTTTTCAACTACTAACGGCACGGCCATTGAGAACGCTACCATTAAATAAATTCCAGGAATAATTAAAAGTATCAAACCTAAGGCTATGAAAAGATATAGAAGGACGTAGGTTAAAAACAGAGGTACAACTTTATTATAGTGCTTAAACAATTCGCCTACTTCGATCTTAGCGCCCACAGAAAATTTCAAAGCGATCATAAATAGTCCCATTGCCATTGGCATCATGATCAAGCCAATTGACATTTCGGCCAAAAACGCAACAAGGCTAAACGCGCCGGTGACTGGGTCAATTGACTTACCGACTACAGCGGACAATGCAAAAGTCAATACCATATAGATAACAGCGTATACAACAGCCGCAATCCAAAAGGTGGTTTTCAGCCCCTTGAGAGTGGCCCACGCATTTTTAAGCAGTTCAACTGGCGCAAGTTGGTAGTCGCCAGCCAAGGCCTTTTCAACAGAACCGTATTCGCCAGGGCCGGAAGGGTCAGTTAATTCGGCTTCAGGGGCTTTGTAATTATCAGTCATCACTTTCTCCACAATAGTTGTTTTTCATTCTGTTAAGGCATTCACCAGAAAGGTATTCGGTAATTGTAATTAGCACAAGCGATAACAGCTAAGCACCTCGATTATCACCAAGTTTTAGGCAAAGACCATCTCTGTTTAGCTTGACTGCGTTCGATGCTAAACTACTTCCGCTAATTTTGAAAGTTTCAAAATTAGGCAGTCCAAATGAAAATAAGCCAAACGGAGCATATAAATGACAACCGCTAATCCTTATCAAGCCCCCGCATCTGACGTTACTCAGGCACAATCAAATCGCCCGTATCAACCCAAAATCTTCACCGCCGACGGTCGAATCGGCCGCTTACGTTATCTTGCCTATGGCCTAATCATCAATTTATGCTTTGTACCTGCCGCATTGTTGATCTTGGCAATCGGTGCTGCCACGACAGGCGACTCTGGTCAGCCTAGCTTCATCGTTTGGATCCTAGCTGGCATCGCTTACATCGCGCTAATTGTGTTTTCGTTTGTCTTAGCTAAGCGCCGCCTTAACGACTTAAATCAGTCGGGTTGGTTATCTCTACTGCTTTTGATCCCGCTAGTAAATCTGGGGGTCATTCTATGGCTGATTTTTGCACCCGGTAAAAAAGAGCAAAACAGTTATGGCCCGTACCCAATAAAGAATCCAGGAGGAATTGTGGCTCTGGCCTTGATTCTACCGCTTATAGCGATCCTAGGAATCATTGCGGCGATTGCCCTTCCCGCATACGTAGACTATACCGAACGCGCCGCTTCTGCTTACCAAGGCTCTTCAACTGAATTCGAATGAACTGGATAAATAAGCCACATAAAATAAAAAGGTAGCCTCGTGGCTACCTTTTTTTGTTTTATAAACCCGCTACAACCCCGTGAAATGTTCTACCACTGGAAACGGCTGGTAAAAATGATGCAGCAGTTTTTTCCATTGCTGATACTCGGCCGACTCTCTAAAACCGATAGTGTGGTCTTCAAGCGTTTGCCATTTCACCAATAAAACATAGCGGTTTGAATTTTCAATGCAACGTTGTAGGTCGTGCGAAATGTAGCCCTTGATTGTGCTAATAATAGATTTTGCTTCTTGGAATGCCAATTCAAACTGATGTTCTTGCCCACTAATCACATCGAGAATGGCTAGTTCGAGCACCTCCGTTTGAGGGTCAATATAGGCAAACCGAGGTTTAACTACGCCATCTCGCTCCACCGTTTCGGTAAACATTGACAACGGTCTGACCCAAACCCCTTTATCACCGTAAAGCGCACGATAAACTACCAATTGCTCCTCAGTTTCGGAATGTTGGGCGACTTCCATCACATGGTAATACGGTCCTTTATAATGCTGATACAAACCAGTTTTGATAGTCATATCACACCTCGGCTTGGTCGCCCTTGCTACTTAACCACGCTTTACGCGCTGGCACCTGCTTCTTGGCTAATAGCATATTCATGATTTTAGAGGTTGAATCGCCCATGGCAATGGTCATCTGCACTAAGCGGCGACTCTCTTCTTTCATGGTGGTCTCACGTAATTGACTAGGGTTCATTT